>JACMKW010000630.1 GCA_014379885.1 Rhizobacter sp. | reverse complement strand
CACCTACCTGCTGCGCCCCGACCTGGGCCGCCGCCTGGACGACCCCTCTGCCGCGCGGCTGCGCGAGCATGGCGCCACAAACGGCGCAGCCGGATGCGACATCCAGCTGGTGGTGGGTGACGGCCTGTCTTCCCTCGCCGTGAGCCGCCACGCCCTGCCGCTGATCGAGCAGATCCGCGCACAGGCGCCCGCCGGTTGGCGCTTTGGCCCCATCGTGGTGGCCGAACAGGCGCGCGTGGCGCTGGGCGACCCCATCGGTGAGTTGCTGCGCGCACGCCTCGTGGCCATGCTGATCGGCGAGCGCCCGGGCTTGAGCTCGCCCGACAGCCTGGGTATCTACCTCACCTGGGCGCCCCACAGCGGGCGCAACGATGCCGAACGCAACTGCATCTCGAACGTGCGCCCCGAAGGCCTGGGGTATGCGCAGGCCGCGCGCAAGCTGCTGTGGCTGTGCGGCCAAGCGCTGCGCCTGCAGCTCACGGGGGTGCAGCTCAAAGACCGCAGCGATGTGATTGAGGTGGGCGCCGCCCCAGCGTCTGCAGCGCTGCCCGGCGCGGCCTGAGCAGCCGGGAATCAGAGGGAAAACGAGAGGCTTTGCACCTCCGTGTGGTATGCCTATCATCGCCGCTCGCCTGGCCCGGCCCCGCCGGCGACGATGCATGACAACACCGAGGAGGGGCCACACCCAATCACGGAGACACCCATGAAGCCGATCAAGATCTTTCTGGCAGGCGCCGCCACCTTGCTGGCCCTCGGCGCGCAAGCCCAGGCGCTGCAGAGTTGCCACAAATCCAAATGGGGCCCCGATGACCAGAAGGGCGCGCTGAACAACATCACGCCCGCCAACACGCTGGAGGCCACCAAGCTCGTCAAGCGTGGCAAGGCCATTCGCATGGGCATCGAGACCAACAGCAAGACACCGGCATTCGCGCCGCGCACGTTTTCCATCACCGTGCTGACGCCGGGGCAGGAGTACGGCGGCACGCTGGGCGAGACCAAGACCAACTACAACGACGACATCATCATGGGTTGGGTGGGCATTGGCTCGCAACTCGACGGCCTGGGCCACATCGGCATCGACGGCATGTACTACAACTGCCTCAAGGGCAGCGAGATCGTCAGCGCCGGTGGCCTGAAGAAGCTGGGCATCGAGCAAGTGCCGGCCATCGCCACGCGCGGCGTCATTCTTGACATGGTGGGCCTGACCGGCAAAGACCCGGTGCCCGAAGGCACAGCCTTCAACCGCAAGGAGATCGAGGCCGCGATGAAGCGCCAGAACATCAAGTCCATCAACAAGGGCGACGTGGTGATCTTCTACACCGGCTGGACCAAGCTGATCGGCAAGGACGACAAGCGCTATGGCTCGGTCGAACCCGGCCTGGGCGTGGACGGCGCGAACTACCTGGCCTCACTCAACGTGGCCATGGTCGGCGCCGACACCTGGGGGCTCGAAGTGCTGCCCTTCGAAAACCCGAAGCACGTGTTCAACGTTCACCAGATCCTGCTTGCGGTCAACGGGATCTACATCCTGGAGAACGTCAACGCAGAAGAGGCGGTGAAAGACGGCGTCTATGAAGGCCTTTTCACCCTCGGCCCATCGCGCGTGACCGGCGCGGTGCAGGCGATCATCAACCCGATCTTCGTGTACTGAGCCCACCGCGGCGCACCGGGTTTTGCATGCCCGGTGCGTGCGCTTCAGCGGAACTGCAGCGCGTTCAAACCGAAGATGCCGATCAGGCCGACGGCGATCAGGTAAATGGCCACGATGTAGTTCAGCAGCTTGGGCATGACGAGGATCAAGATGCCGGCGATCAACGAAATCAGCGGAGTCAGGCTCAGTTGGATGTTCATCGGTGTGTCTCTCAAGTGGAAGGAACGCCCCATCGTAAGCGACCCGCTCCGGCCGTCACGTCCGATGGCGCATACTGCCCCATCGTCACCACCCCGCTCGCCATGGCCGCAACCAAGACTTTCCGGCACCAGGACTACGAGCTGATCTGCAGCGCCAAGGTCATCGACAGCGGCAAATTCGTGCCGACGCTCATCGTTTCGAAACAGGCCTGGCCCACCCGGCCACGCGTGATCGCGGTACAGAAGGCCGACTACGAGAGTGAAGAAGTTGCGATCGATGCCGCTTACACGCAAGGCATCGAGTGGGTGCAGAACTTCGGGTAGGCGCTTACCCACACCGAGGCGCAGTGTGTGCCGGCTGCGGCTGGCCACGGTTTGGCGCACCATGGGCCCTGACCACCCACGCGGAGGAAACCCATGCAAGTCTTGCTGAACACCGACCCGAACACCGATGGCCGCCATGACATGGCCGTGCACCTCGAGCACACCGTGAAAGAAGCGCTGGGCCATTTTGGCGAGCGCATCACACGGGTCGAGGCCCATTTGTCCGACGCTCACAGCCACGCCAAGGCCCAGCCCGACGAGATTCACTGCATGCTCGAAGCCCGGCTGCGTGGGCTGGAGCCGGTGGTCGTGAAAGACCAGGCCGGCAACGCCCACCAGGCCATTAGCGGTGCATTGGGCAAGCTCAAGCGCGCGGTGACCACGGCGCTTGAGAAGCACGACGGGCACCGCCACGCAGGCCTGCCAGACGTGCCACCTCCCGACGAGCCGGCTCCCCCGAACGGTTGACAGACACCCAGGACACGCGGGGTATCGCGCCAAAAGTTGACGCCCGACACTACATAAACTTGACTGAATTACCCCGTGTCGATAAACTATATGTTATGTCCAAGGCGTCCGCCGCGCTCACCCAAATGCCACCTTCCACGGTCGCAGCACTGCAGCAGCTCGGCGCCGATCTCGCGGTGGCCCGGTTGCGCCGCAAGGAGTCGCTAAAAACCTGGGCGAAGCGCATCGGGGTCAGCGTGCCCACCTTGTTGCGCCTGGAGGCAGGCGAACCCGGGGTGAGCCTGGGCGTGCTGGCGACGGCGCTGTGGCTGGTGGGTCGAGACGGCGCACTGGCCACCTTGGCCACGCCCAGGGAAGACCGCGGCGCGCTTGAGCTTGACGTGCGTGAAGCCGAAACCCTCGGCAGGGAGCGCGTACGCGCCACGGCAAGCGCCAAGATGGCACGTGCGGCCAAGCAACGGACCCCGCCGCCATGAGGTACGACGCGCTTCATCTTTGGCTGCTCACAGAGCCCGCGTCACCCCGCTACGTCGGCCAACTTCGGCTCGTCGACGCCGGCAAGGGTGTCTCGCTTCAGTACGCTCCCGAGTGGCTGAGCGGCGGTTTCCCGCTCAGCGAAGACCTGCCGCTCGTGGGCATCGAACACCTGCCACGCTGGAAGGGCATGGCCGTCGGTGCGGTGGACGACGCCCGGCCAGACCGCTGGGGCGAGCGCGTCATCCATTACATCGACAGGCCGGCACGCCTGTCGATCATGGAGTACCTCTACTACGCTGGAGACGACCGCTTCGGCGCGCTCGGCGTGTCAACCTCGGCCGATGTGTACACCCCGCGCGCCAAGAGCCCCCTGCCGCGTTTGGCGCAAGCACAGGCACTCAGCGAAGTCGTGCACAAGGTCAGCGACAAAGAGCCCGTCAGCGACATCGAGCGCACGCTGATTGCGGCCGGCGGCAGCTTTGGTGGCGCCAAACCGAAGGCGCTCATCGACATCGACGGCGAACAGTGGGTCATCAAGTTCTTCAACAACGAACCCATTGATGTGCCGCTCATCGAGCACGCGTCGATGACGCTCGCTGCACGGGCCGACATCACCGTGGCGCAAACGCGTGTGGTCGCGCTCGCTGGTGAAAACGCCCTGGCGGTGCGCCGCTATGACCGAAGCGGCAGCTCAAGAATCCACTGCATCTCGGCCGGCACCGCACTTCGCGCCGAGACCGTCGCCGGGCAAGAGCCGGAACTCGGCTACCCGAACCTGGCTCAGCTACTGCGCCGAGTGGGTGTGGCAGACGGCAACGCCAACCTGCTCGACATGCAGGAGCTCTTTCGCCGCATGGTGTTCAACATCCTGATCGACAACACCGATGACCACGAGAAGAACCACGCCCTGATGGTGATGGCCCCCACGCAGCAGGGCAAGTACCGGCTGGCGCCGGCCTACGACGTGCTGCCGACCAACTCCGGCCAGGGCACCCAGGAGTTCATTGTGGGCACAGACCAGCGGGATTCGACGCTTGCGAATGCGATGTCGCAATGCGCGCTCTTCGCCTACACGCCTGTGCAAGCGGCCGCGCAGGTGGTGCGTGTCATCGAGGTGGTGGAGGGGTGGCGGGAGCACTTTGCGGCTTGCGGCGTCACCGGGGGTGATCTGGCGAGCCTGGCGGAACGGATTGATGGCGACCCGTTGCTCACTCAGCGTCGGCACTTCAATGCTGCGGGCTATCCAGCGCAGACGCGTTCGACACGGGGTAGAGGCGCTTTCGGGCGGTAATCCCGCTCCGACCAAAAGTGCTGGCAGCAGCTCAATAGTGCGGCGGCAACTCGTCTCGCAAGTTGCGCACGACCTCGTCGTCACCTGAGCCGCCTTGCTCGCGGAGCCGCGCCACTTCGAGCAGCAGGCGATCAATGTGCTGCTGTTGGTCGGCCACGATCTGGTTCAAATGATCGACCAGGTCTTCGGTGAAACTCGCCTTGACCTCCAGATCGGTCAGGCGCTTTTCCACGTCGATGGGCTGCTCCATGTGGATGTAGGTTCTCAAAATACATGCAAATCGAACATGCGCCAGCAAAGAGCTTTTTCAAATGACTTGAGAAACAGCACTCTCGGAATTCTCATTTCATCTGCAAAAAACCTAATGCACTCACTGCAGGTCTGCGCAGTTCATCAAACCTTGCGTTTGAGCCACGCGTCGACGTCAAAGGGCTTGAGGGCGTCGTAGCACTCGGCCACCCCAGGTTGGAGGGGGCCTGCGGAAGCCTCGAGCTGGGCATCGTATTTG
>JACMKW010000629.1 GCA_014379885.1 Rhizobacter sp. | reverse complement strand
TAGCCCGACGAGCTGAACAGTGTGACGTGGGGTCGGATGGTCTTGAGCAGGTTGCCGGCGGCCGTGTAGTCGGAGGCCGTTTTGCTGTAGGCCGGTTTGCCCAGGTAATACAGGGCGGCGGGCACCACTTCGGTGGGCGAGTCGAGGAAGGACACGCCGCAGCTCTTGAGCTTGCTGATGTACTCGGGCTTGAACACGAGATCCCAGGCGTTGTCGGGCATGGGCGTGCTGCCAAGTGCCGCCTTCACCTTGTCGACGTTGATGCCCACCGTGGTGTAGCCCCACAGCCAGTTCACCATGTACTGGTTGCCCGGGTCGAGCTTGGCCAGTTGGGACTGCACGTCGCTGTCGAGGTTCTTGTAGTTGGGGATCAGGTTGCGGTCGATCTTGCGCAGCAGGCCACCGTCGACCTGCAACTTGGCCCAGTGCGATGAGGGCACGACGATGTCGTAACCCGTCTTGCCGGCCACCAGCTTGGCGTGGACGATCTCGTTGTTGTCGAAGTTGTCGTAGCGAACCTTGATGCCGGTTTCTTTCTCGAAGTTCTTCAGCGTGTCTTCGGCGATGTAGTCTGACCAGTTGTAGATGTTCAGAACCTTCTCTTCTTCCTGGGCCGCGGCTGGCGCACCCCAGAAAAGGGCGGTTGCGGTAAGAGCCAGACCCAGAGCGCCGAACACCTGCTTCATTGCTTTCTCCTTCATGTTGAGAACCCCACCCATTTGCGCCAGTCTAGGCAGTGCGCCAGACACAGGCTGTACAGGCAAACCCCGTGCCACAGCCGCGTACTCATAGCCAGGCACGTTGTTTCAATTCGGCCTGCGTCAAATCGAGACACTTGCGGATCAGCGCCGCCATCTCGTCGATTTGCGCCAGCGTCATCACCAGGGGCGGCGCGATGATCATGCGGTCGCCCACGGCGCGCATGATCAGGCCGTTGCCGAAGCAGTGTGCGCGGCAAAGCATGCCCACTTCAAGCTTGCTGTCGAAGGTCTCCAGGGTCGACTTGTTCTTGACGATTTGCAGCGCACCCATCAGGCCGCAGGTCTGTGCCTCGCCGATCAGCGGGTGTTCGGCAAGCTCACTGAATTTCTTGGCCAGGTAGGGGCCGAGTTCGTCGCGCACGCGCTCTACCAGACGCTCGCGTTGAATCAACTTGATGTTGGCCAGCGCCACCGCACAAGCCACCGGGTGACCGGAGTAGGTGTAGCCATGGTTGAACTCGCCACCCTGGTCGATGAGGGCACGCGCCACGCGCTCGCCAACCATCACGCCGCCGAGTGGGATGTAGCCCGAGCTCACGCCTTTGGCAAAAGTCATCAGGTCGGGCTTGAAGCCGAAGGTTTCGCAGCCGAACCAGTTGCCGGTGCGGCCGAAGCCGGTGATGACCTCGTCGGAGATGAGCAGAACCCCATGCTTGTCGCAGATGCGCTGGATCTCGGGCCAGTAGGTGGCCGGCGGCACGATCACGCCGCCAGCGCCCTGAATGGGCTCGCCGATGAAGGCGGCCACCTTGTCGGCACCAAGCTCAAGAATCTTGGTTTCCAGTGCACGTGCGGCTTTCAGACCGAACTCGTCACGGCTCAGCTTTCGGTCGCTCTCGAACCAGAACGGTTGCTCGATGTGCACGATGCCGGGGATGGGCAGCCCGCCTTGTTCGTGCATGCCGCTCATGCCACCCAGC
>JACMKW010000628.1 GCA_014379885.1 Rhizobacter sp. | reverse complement strand
GCTCGGCGGCCAGGCCACGCTGCAACTCACAGAGCCGCTGCTCGAGGCCTACCGCAAGGTGCCGCTGATCGAGCCGCTGGCCAAGCAGCTGAAGTTGAAGAAGGCGAAGATGGAAGAGGTGCTGCGCGCCTACGCCAGCGCCACCGAAGTGCAGGTGGCCGAGGTGACCACGGCCGCCACCTTCCACACCGCTGCGCTGTACCAGGACTTCGGCAAGGCCATGATCACCTCGGCGCGGCCGAAGAAACTGAACAAGGCCGAGCTGGAGCAATACAACGTGATGCTCGAAGAGCAGGCGTTTCCCTTCGAGGAAAAAGCCATCGAGCTCTACGAGACCAATGCACGCCGCGCCGCCGCCGGCATCTTCGACCCCTGGGTGCAGAAGAGCTACGCCGAACTGGCGAAGATCAAACCGGTGCGCTACGGCAAGGCCGAACGAGGCGACAACAACCTGCCGGCCGACGTGCCCCGCCTTGAAGCCGCACTGGTGGCCAACCCGCAACAACCCGCCGTGTTGAACCAGCTGGGCATCGTGCAGCGCCAGCAGGGCCAGTTTGAGAAAGCGCGCGAGGCCTACGAGGCGGCCATCGCGCTGGACCCCCAGGCGAGCGCGCCGCAGATGAACCTGGCCATCCTGTTCGACCTGTACCTGGGCGACAACACCAAGGCACTGGCCCTGTACCAGCGCTGCCTGGAGCTTTCGCCGGCCGACGCGCCGACGCTGGGCAAGTGGGTGGCCGAGCTGAAGACCCGCAAGCCGGTGCCCAACACCGCAGCGCCCGGCGTGCCGGCAGGCACCTCGGCCACCGTCGCCGCCACACGCAAGGACACACCATGAACAAGACACTGTTTTGCGCGCTGCTGTGCGCTGCCGGCACTGCCGCGGCGCAAGACCGCGCCGACATCGACAAGACGCAGATCATCGGCAACCGCGAGCTGCCCAAGGTGCTGTACATCGTGCCCTGGAAGAAGCCGCTGCCCGGCCAGTTGAGTGGCCGCCCGGTGCACAGCGTACTGGACGAGGCCCTGGCCCCGGTCGAGCGCGACGTGCACCGCCGTCACGTCAACTACAGCGGCCAGGTGCAGGCGCAACTTTCTGCAAAAGCCGACAAGGCGGGCGCCCCGCCTGCCGATACATCCGCGATCACGCCTTCTCAAGTCACCCCTGCCGCCCCCGGAGCCACCCGATGAACACCTTCAACACCGTCGTCAAGTTCTTCGTCGACTGCGGCCCCTTCCTCTACCCCAGCCTGCTGATGGCCGCCATCGGCGTGGCCATCGCCATCGAGCGCTTCGTCTTCCTGCGCAAGGCGCGCAGCGACAACCGCAGGGTCTGGGAACAGGTGCTGCCGATGCTGCAGAACGGCCGTTTCAAGGAGGTGGCCAGCGTCACGGCAGACTCCGATTCCGCCGTCGGCAAGATCGTCAACAACGGCCTGGCGCGCATGCAGACGGCGCGCCGCCGCGAGGACATCGACAACGCGATGGAGGAAGGCATGATGGAGATCGTGCCGCGCCTGGAAAAGCGCACGCACTACATCGCCACCTTCGCCAACACCATCACTTTGGTGGGGCTGCTGGGCACCATCATCGGCCTCATCAAGGGCTTCACCGCGGGGGCCCAGGTGAACCCGGCCGAGAAGGCCGAGTTGCTGAGCGCGTCGATCTCGGTGGCCATGAACAACACCG
>JACMKW010000627.1 GCA_014379885.1 Rhizobacter sp. | reverse complement strand
GCCACCACGGCAAAGCCGCGGCCTTGCTCGCCGGCGCGGGCGGCCTCCACCGCCGCGTTCAGCGCGAGGATGTTGGTCTGGAACGCAATGCCGTCGATCACGCCAATGATGTCGGCAATCTTCTTGGAGCTGGCGTTGATCTCGTCCATGGTGGTCACGACCTGCGCGACCACGTTGCCACCGCGTGCGGCCACTTCAGCGGCCGAGGCGGCCAGCTGGTTGGCTTGGCGCGCGGAGTCGGCGCTTTGTTTCACCGTACCAGTGAGCTGTTCCATCGAGCTTGCGGCTTGCTGCAGGTTGGAAGCGGTTTGTTCGGTGCGTTGGCTGAGGTCTTGGTTGCCGACGGCAATTTCGCTCGACGCGGTGCTGATGCTGTCGGTCGAGGCACGCACCTGGATGATGGTGTTGCGCATCGACTGGATCATGGTCTGCAGGCCAGCGAGCAGGCTGCCTTCGGGAGCCGCCGGCATGTTCACGGCCAGGTTGCCGCTCGACACCTCCGACATGATGGTCAGCGCTTCAGCAGGCTCGCCACCAAGCTGGCGGATCACGCTGCGCGAGACAAACCAGCCCACCGTGCCGATGACCACCAGCACGGCCAGGCACAGGCCCAGCTGGTGCAGCAACGCGGCGCGCACTTGTTCGGCCACGTCGTCCATGTAGAGGCCCGAGCCCACCACCCAATTCCAGCCGGGCAGTGTCTTCATGTACTGCTGCTTGGGGTAGAGCTTGGCCTTGGGGTCGGTATCACCAGCGCGCGCCACCATCGAATCCAGCGTGGCGCCTGCCGGTTTGGCGGCCGCTGCTTCGATCATGGTCTTCACAGTGTCCACACCCTGCGCGTTCTTCTTGCCGGTCAGTTGCTTGTGTTCGGCCCAGGTCTTGACGAAGGGATGCATCACACCGATGCCGTCGGAGCTGACGATGTAGAAATAGTTGCTCTTGCCGTCAGCGCCGCCGTAGCGGGCCTGGCGTATGGCTTCAGAGGCGGCCTTCTTGGCGTCTTCCACCGGCATGGTGCCGGCAGCTGCCGCGGCCTGGTAGCCGGCCGCGATGTTGTAGGCAGACTCTACGCCGGTGCGCAGCGCAGCGTTCCGGCCTTCGATGATCTCGTTGCGCACCTGGTAGGTCGACAGGCTGGTCACGATGGCAAGCCCTGCCACCGCGCTGATCACAAGCAGGCCGATCTTGCGTTTGAATCTGAGTTGTTGAAGCACGATGAATCCGTTTCGCTCTAGCGGTGAAGTTGAAAGGTCGAGATCACCTGCGCCAGTCGGGCTGCCTGCTCTTTGAGGCTTTCGGCCGCGGCGGCCGACTCTTCCACCAGCGCGGCGTTCTGTTGTGTCATCTGATCGAGCTGCGTGACAGCGGTGTTGACCTGCCCAATGCCGTCGCTCTGCTGCGACGACGCGACCGTGATCTCACCGATGATGTTCGACACACGTTGCACCGAATTCACGATCTCGTTCATGGTGGTACCGGCGTCGGCCACCAGGCGCGAGCCCACTTCGACCCGGTCAACGCTGGCGGCGATCAGCCCCTTGATCTCCTTGGCGGCCTGGGCCGAACGGCCGGCCAGGCTGCGCACTTCACTGGCCACCACGGCGAAGCCGCGGCCTTGCTCGCCAGCGCGGGCCGCTTCCACGGCAGCGTTCAGCGCGAGGATGTTGGTCTGGAAGGCGATGCCGTCGATCACGCCGATGATGTCGCTGATCTTCTTGGAGCTGGCGTTGATCTCGTCCATGGTGGTCACCACTTGCGAGACCACCATGCCGCCACGCGCAGCCACTTCAGCGGCCGACGACGCAAGCTGGTTCGCCTGACGTGCCGAGTCGGCGCTGTTGCGCACGGTGGAGGTCAGCTGCTTCATTGACGAGGCCGTTTCCTGCAGGTTGCTGGCGGTCTGCTCGGTGCGGGCGCTCAAGTCCTGGTTGCCGGTGGCGATCTCGGCCGAGGCGGTGCTGATGCTGTCTGTCGAGCTGCGCACCTGGCCCACCATGAGGTGCAGCGAGCCCTGCATGTCGGACAGGGCACGCAGCAGGTCGCCAAGCTCGTCGCGACGTGTTGAGTCCAGGCGCTGCGACAAGTCGTTGGAGGCGATCACGCGCGCTGCGGTGACCGCTTGCCGGATCGGCGCCGTGACCGAACGCGTGATGAGGAAGGCCATGGCGCCGCCAACGCAAAGGCTCACGAGTGCCAGCACCACCAGCACGCTCTTGGCCATCGTCAGATCGCTGCGCAAGCCATCGTTCTGGGCGTCTGCGTTCTTGCGTTCGGTGGCTTGCAGGTCTCCCATCGCGGCTTGGTAGGCCTGGGCAGCGGGCAGGAGCTTTTCCTTGAGCAGGCTCTCTGCCGCAAAGGGGTCGCCCACCTTCACATGTTCGTAGAGCTGGGTGCGCAGTGCCACGTAGGCGTCGCGCTTTTGCGCGATGGCGGCCATCAGCGATCGCCCGCTGTCGCTGTCGACAGCAGCTTCCATCGCCGCCTGCAGCTGCGTGATCTCTTGTGAGGTCTGCTTCATCAGCGGGTTGAAGTAGGCCTCCACGTCCGGCTGACCAGCGGCCTTGGCAATGGCCACTACGCGGGTTAGGTTGAGCTGGGTCTTGCGCTGCCAGTCATCGACGGTGCTGGCGCGCTGCTGGCTGCTCTCTGCCTTGGTCATGGAGCGGGCGGTTTGCTCCATCTGGAAGTACGCCACGCCCATCATCACCAGCAGCAGGCTGAGCACCGCGCCGAAGCCGATGCTTAGTCGCGCGCCGATCTTGAGGTTGTTCAGGCTCATGGGTGTCGTTCCGTCAGAAAGTCATGCTTGATCTGCTAGGTGCACACCGGGGTGGCGAGACTGCTGGCTTGGGGGTTCATGTCGGTCTCGCCTTGCGGCCTGTCAATGCCGCGAGCGGCGAACCAGGCTGCCCACGTCGAGAATCAAGGCCACGCGGCCGTCACCCATGATGGTGGCGCCCGAGACGTCGTTGACCTTGCGGTAGTTGGCCTCCAAGTTCTTCACCACCACTTGCTGTTGACCGAGCAACTCGTCGACCAGCAAGGCGATGCGGCCGCCTTCGGCTTCCACCACCACCATGATGCCGCTCACGTGCTCGAAGTCGAAACGAGGCACGTTGAACACGCGCTCCATCTCCAGCACCGGCATGTATTCGTCACGCACCTCGACCACACGGCCGCTGCCGCCGATGGTCTTGACCATGTCGGGCTGCACCTGGAACGACTCGACGACCGAGCTCAGCGGGAGGATGTAGACCTCTTCACCCACACCGACCGACATGCCGTCCATGATGGCCAGTGTGAGCGGCAAGCGCACCGAGACGCGCATGCCATAGCCTTCGGCGGAGTCGATGTCGACTGTGCCGCCGAGCGAGGTGATGTTCTTCTTGACCACGTCCATGCCGACACCGCGGCCCGACACGTCGGTCACCACGTCAGCGGTAGAAAAACCTGGCGCGAAGATCAGGCTCCACACCACCTGGTCGGTCATCGAGTCCGGCGCGTGGATGCCGCGTTCGCGGGCTTTCTTCAAGAGCTTTTCACGTGACAGGCCACGGCCGTCGTCGCGCACTTCAATGACGATGGAGCCGCCCTGGTGCGAAGCGCTCAGGGTGATGGTGCCGGTTTCCGGTTTGCCCTTGGCAGCGCGCTCCGCAGGGGTTTCGATGCCGTGGTCGCAGCTGTTGCGCACCAGGTGGGTCAGCGGGTCGGTGATCTTTTCCACCAGGCCCTTGTCGAGTTCGGTGGCTTCACCGAGCGTCACGAAGTCGACCTTCTTGCCCAGCTTGGCAGCCAGGTCGCGCAGCATGCGCGGGAAGCGGCTGAACACCATTGACATCGGGATCATGCGAATCGACATCACCGACTCTTGCAAGTCACGGGTGTTGCGGTCCAGGTCGGCCAGGCCGGCGGCCAGCTGTTGGTACAGCGTGGGGTCGAGTTGCTGGCTGTTCTGCGCCAACATGGCTTGGGTGATCACGAGTTCGCCCACCAGGTTGATGAGCTGGTCGACCTTCTCGACCGACACGCGCAGTGTGGAGGCCTCAACAGCGGCGGCAGGCTTTTCTGCCTTGGGCGCTGCCTTTGGCGCCACCTTGGGAGTGACGGGCTCGTCGATGATGTTTTCGCTGACGCTTGCGGTGCTTGTTGTGGGTGCGCCAGGGGCGTCGTCAAAAAAGCCATAACCCACGTCGGCCTTTTCGGCCTCGGGCGCGCCGGGCGCGCCGCTGTGGAAGCCGTAGCCTTCATCCAGCGGCAGCAGGCTCACCTGTTCGCGTGACACATGGAAAGTGAGCAGGTCCAGCAAGTCGCTGTCGCTGCTGGTGGTGCAAACCTTGAAGCGGCGCATGCCGTCGGCCGGCATGCCGTTGTCCAGCGGCTCGATGGTGCCGAGGTCGGTGATTTCCTTGAACAGGTCGATGATGTTGTTCGCATCCTCGGGTTTGTCCAGCGGGCCCACGCGCAGCTCCAGCACGCGAGCCTGGTTCTTGGGGGCAGCCGCGGGCATGGACAACACCGACTTCGCAGCAGGTGCGGATGACGTTACGGCAACCACAGGTGCTTCGCCGGCCGACATGGCGCGGATGTTGAACAGCAGCTCGGTGGTGTCGAGCTCGTCGCCGTCACCGTTCTGATGGCGCGCGAGTTGGGCGCGCAGCGCGTCGCCCGACTGCAGCAGCACATCAACCATCGCGGGCGTAGGCTCCAGCTCGTGGCGGCGCAGCTTGTCGAGCAGCGTTTCCATCTGGTGCGTGAGCTCGGCCACGTCTTTGAAGCCGAAGGTGGCGGCGCCGCCCTTGATCGAGTGCGCGCAACGGAAGATGGCGTTCATCTCCTCGTCGTCGGCCGACTCGATGTCGAGGTCGAGCAGCAGCTTCTCCATGCGGTCGAGGTTTTC
>JACMKW010000626.1 GCA_014379885.1 Rhizobacter sp. | reverse complement strand
TCTTCTCGCCCGAGCGCATGCCGGCCGGTGGCGTCACCGGAAAGGTGGTCCACCTGGTCGACTTGGCCAGCGATGACTTGTTCAGTTTTCTGGCTGCGGCTTCTTCAGCGCTGGCAGATGCCGAGGTAGAACAGACCATCGTCTTCGTGAACACCCCGACGCTGAACGGCTTTTTGCCTCGCATTCATGCATCGGTGCACGTGGTCGTCACACCGCCGGCCCGCAACCCGTTAAGGCGCTGGCGCTGGGCACTGAGAACCTTCCGGGCTGAAGTCGGCAGAAGCGACACCGGGGTCGTGCACCTTTATGGGCCCCTGCCTTCGCTCGTGGGCACCTGGGTGGCTCACCGCGCCGGCGTCGTGATCGCGTCAAATCATTCACCCAGTGGCGCCAGCTTGCCTGCCTGGGTTCGTGGCCTGGTGCCCCTGGTGCGCCGAATGGCCATCACACGCGGCGCCCCTCTGAGGGCCGTTGCTGCGGGCGCTTCGACCTCTGAGCCGATACATTCCCTGGCGGTGCTGGAGCGTCCGGTCAACCCCGAGCTCTTCTCCCTGCCCCGCAACGAGGCGCGCCGGCCCCTTGTGGTGACCGGCAGCCACATGGGCGACTCCAACAGCGCAGATCTGTTCGCGCAGCTTGCCGTGCTCTTGGGAGGCGAAGACCTCGGCCTTGCTTTCAATTGGGTTGGCCATGTAGAAGATGCATTGCGAGTGCGCTTGAAAGCAGCTCAGGTCGGTGTGATCCCCGTTCGTTCCGCCACCGAATGGGCCGAGCGCCTCACGGCAGGCTGGGTGTACCTGGCCCCGGGCAGCAGCTCGGGCGCTTTGCCGCAGCTGGTCGAAGCCATGGCGCTTGGCTTGCCGTGCATCGCGGTGGACACTGCCGCCCACCGCAGCATCATCCGACACGGCGAAAATGGTTATCTGTGCCACACGGCCGAAGAAATTGTCACTTGCATCGCCCCGTTGATCGATTCGAAGGAACTGCGGCTCAAGATTGGCGGGGCGGCGCGTGAAGAAGTTGAGCAGCGGTTCGGTGAAACGAAATTCCGCGAAACGCTTTTCGCCGCATACCAGTTGCCACCCAAAGCCTCACGCGCCGCATGAGTGACTGCACATAAGGTTCCACAAGCCATGACTTTGTCCCGCCTCATCGTTGTCATGCGTGCGCGCTGGCGCTCAGCCACCCTGGTCATCGCCAGCGTGGTGGCTGTGGCTGTCGCGATCAGCCTTGTTTTGCCACGCCAGTACAAGGCAACGTCGTCTGTTCTGGTAGACATGCGCTCGCCCGACCCTCTGATGGGCACCGTGCTCGGCAGCACACTCGTCAGCGGCTACATGGCCACGCAAATGGATGTGGTGCAAAGCGAACGTGTGGTCAGGCGGGCGATCGCCGCGCTCGGCATGGAACGCGATCCCGTGTTGAAGGCGCGCTGGAAAAGCGCAACCGAGGGCCAGGGAAATTTTCAGGACTGGCTCACCGAAGAAGTGCAGCGCAGGCTGGACGTTCAGCCCACCCGTGAGTCAGGCGTGATGTCGATCATCTTCACCGCCACCGACCCTGCCGCGGCAGCAGCAACGGCCAATGCCATCGTGCGCTCCTACATCGACACCACGCTTGAGCTGCGCGTCGAACCGGCCCGGCAGTACAACGACTTCTTCGACGATCGGTCCAAACAACTTCGCGCAGACCTCGATGCTGCTCAGGCCAAGCTTTCCAGCTACCTGCAGGCGAACGGCATCGCGGCATCCAACGAACGCATCGACGTTGAAAGCTTGCGGCTGTCCGAGCTCTCGTCACAGTTCGTGGCGTTGCAGTCGCTGAACGCGGAATCGGGCAGTCTGGAGAAGCAGGCGAGCGTCAACGCCGACAAGATGGCCGAGGTGTTCAACCACCCCGCTGTTGCTGCGCTCAACGCCGAGCTCGCGCGCCAGCAGATCAAGCTGGGCGAGCTTCGCCAGCGCTTAAGCGACCAGCATCCGCAGGTGAAGGAAACCGAAAACAGCATTTCCGAGTTGTCTTCCCAGATCGCGGCCGAGAAGCGCCGCGTGTCTGCCGGCATCGTGGCCAGCAACCAGGTCAACTCTTCCCGCGAATCGCAGATCAGGAGCCTGTTGGCGGAGCAACGCGCCAAGGTGCTGCGCATGAAAGGCCAGCGCGACGAAGCCAACGCCCTTCAGCATGACGTGGACAACGCGCGGGCCGCCTACGACGCCGTTTTCCAGCGCGCCCGCCAATCCAGCCTGGAGAGCCAGGTCACCCAGACGAACGTCTCCATCCTGAGGCAGGCCACAGCGCCCGCCCTGGCTTCGTCGCCCAAGCTGTGGGCCAACGTGTCTGTCGCTTTCGTGCTGGGTGCGCTGCTGGCCTTGGCCGTTGTGATGGTGCGCGAGATCCGCGACCGGCGCTTGCGAACGCTGGACGACGTGGTCGAGGGGCTGCGCCAACCCCTGCTGGTGATCCTGCCGAATGCCTCCGGACGCGGCCAGCCCCGCAAGCCGCGGCCGAGCGCCTTGAAGACCCGCATCATGGGCAGCCTCGCGCGCCCTTCCCGATAGCCCCTGCGGCCGCCACCATCATTTCGCCAGACTGCCCGAGCACGCCCCGATGAACATGCCGTTCCCACCCGCTCAGAGACCGCCCAGCCAGCCCGAGGGTGAAGAGCTTGCCAACAACCTGCATGACCCCAGCATGGGTGACCTGCTGCGCAATGCGCGCGGGCTGACTCAGACGCAACTCAACCAGATCTCCACATATCAACACGAGAGTGGGCTGCGCTTTGGCCAGGCTGCCGTCGCACTGAAGCTCGCCACGGATGACGACGTCTTATGGGCGTTGTCGCAGCAATTTCACTACCCCTATTCGCCACAAGGCCGCTCCGACAACTACCCGGAGCTCGTGGCCGCCGCCGACCCCTTCAGCCCGGAGGCTGAGGTCTTTCGCGACCTATGCAGCCAGGTGTCGATGAGCCACGCGAGCAGCACGGCGAGCCGAAGCCCACTGTCGCTGAGCGTCGTGAGCCCCGATGTCGGCGATGGCAAGACCTTCCTTGCGGCTAACCTCGCCGTGGCCTTCTCACAGGTCGGCGGGCGAACGCTGCTGGTCGATGCCGACATGCGCACACCGCGCCAGCACGCCGTCTTCGGCGTGAACAGCGCCGTCGGCCTGAGCACGATCCTCGCCGGTCGGGCCGAAGCCAACGTCATTCAGTCTGTGCCTGACCTGCCCAGTTTGTTCGTGATGCCCGTGGGTACGGTGCCGCCCAATCCCATGGAGTTGCTGCAGCGCCCGGCATTCGGCTTGTTGATGCAAGAGCTGCTGAGCAAGTTCGACCATGTGGTGGTGGATACACCCGCCTTCGCCCGCGGCGCTGACGCACGCGTGATTGCCGCGCGTTGTGCCAGCTCGATCGCGGTGGGCCGCCAAGGCACCACCCGCATGGCCGCCATGGAGCAGCTCATCGGCGCGCTCCGATCCGGGCGGACCAGCCTGGCCGGCGTGGTGATGAATCAGCATTGACAGCGCCAAGGTCTGCGCTCTTGCCCGCTCAAGAAGCCCCACGCCCCATCGGAAGCCCGTGGTGGATCACCCCGCACGGCTTGACGCTGGGGTTTCTGATCCCGGTCCTGATACTCGTCGCGTTCGCCGGCCGGCTGAACTTTCCCGGCCTCACGGTGAGAGGCCACATCTTCCTGAACGACGGCTATCTCTTGATGGCGGTTCTCATCCTGGGCTGCATTGCCCTCGGCAGCTGGATCGGCGCAAAGATCACCCCGAAGCTTCAGAGCCCCGACATTAACGCGTACCTGCGTGCCGCCTTCGTCGTCGGCGTCATCGGCCTGCTGGCCTACCTGTACTGGTTCAAGGCCTTCTTTCTGAGCCCGGCATTGCTGCTGCAAACCTTGACGGGTGCGTACAGGCCCGACCGAACCGACATCGGCTCGACCACGGGCATCACGTCGCTGGTCAACATGACACCGGTGTTCTTTTCCATCTACACCTTCCATTGGGTGTACTCGGAAAAGGCGATGGCTGCGAGGTACCACCTGCTGGCAGCAGTGCTGATCGTGTTGACGCTCTTCAGGGTGTATGCCTGGTCGGAGCGGCTGGCACTCATCGAAGCAGCCATTCCGTTTGCCGTCGCCGCGGGCCTGAAGCTGTCAAACGGCCCGGCAACACCGGCCAAGCGACTGGGCTCCCTGGTGGGGCCTTTCGCCGCCGTGCCGATCCTCATCTTGTACTTCGGAGCGTCCGAATACTTCAGGTCATGGCAGTCGGGCACTTACGCCGGCAAGACGAACTTCTGGGAGTTTGCTGTCGGCCGGTTCGCAAGCTATTACTACACCTCGCTCAACAACGGCGCGGGCGTGCTCGAAACACTCAACTGGCCATCGCTGCGGTTCGAGAACACCCTGCTCTGGGTGCACAAGTTTCCCTTCGGCGTGGGCGAAAGCTTCGGGCTGTTTGTCGGTTATCCGAAAAGTGAGTTCAACCACTTCGACCAGTTCCTGTCGAAGTATGTTGACCTGGAGTTCAACAACCCCTCGGGCATCTTCTCGGTCGTGTACGACCTGGGCTTGCCCATGGGCATCGTGTATTTCTGCCTGATTGCCGTGGTGGCGGGCTACACGCTCAACCTGTACCGCCAGCGCCACCCCGCGGGGGCGCTCATCTACCCGATCCTGTACCTGTCGTTTCTTGAAATCTTTCGCTACCCTTATCTGGGCGCTTCGCGCGCGTTCACGTGGCTGGTGGGCATCGGCCTGGTGTTCGTTTTGGCCGCACTGATGAAACGACCGGGCAAGGTCATCGCATGAATCCGTCGCACCGCCTCGCCTGGATCGACGCGCTGAAGGGAATCGGCATCATCATCGTGGCCATCGGGCACCACCCTGCCGTGTGGGCGTATTCAGAATCGCTGGGCCGCGTGATCTTCTCCGTGAGCATGCCGCTGTTCTTTTTCATCACCGGCCTCACGCTCGACCACGGCATGAGCGCCAGGGCATTGGCAATGCGCGCACTCTCCTGCTTGATCCCGTACTTCGCGCTGTCGCTGGCATCCATTCCGATGATCTTTCACCTGCACCCGCAGACGGCCCTGCTCGACATCGTGCTCGGCGTGGTCTACGCAACAGGCCACACCATCTTCACGGTGCCGCTCTGGTTTCTTCCCTGCCTGGCTGTTGCACTCAGCCTGCTGTTTGTGCTGGACAAGATCGAGTTGCAACTTGCCGGCCCGGCCCGGTACCAGAGCGCTATCACGCAGCTGGTCCTTTTCGTGGCCCTGCAGGCCGCCTGGCAATTTGCGATTTCACTGGACCACCACCTCGAAAGACGAATCGGCTGGGGAAATTTTTCGACTTCCGGGGCTCCGTGGAGCGCCGAGGTTGCGCTGGTGGGTGCAAGTTTCGTGATCCTGGGCCGGCTTTTCACCCGGCACGTGGGCAACACACCGTGGATGAAGCGCCCGCAATGGGGTTCTGCGTTTCTGATCTCGGCAGCCTTCATTGCGACGAACCTGCTGCTGCACCCGACGGTCGATCTCAACTGGCGCTACGACAAGCCGCTCGTGCTCAGTGCGCTGATCGCGGCGGCCGGCATCATGGCCGCGGTGACCATCGCCATATCGATCAGGAGCAGCGCCGTCACGTCGGTGCTGCGCTGGTTGGGCACAACCACTATCCTGATCCTCTGGCTGCATGCCACGCTGGAGAAAACGGCCTTCAATGCATTGGATGGACGCATCGGCAGCTTGAGCGCGCTGATCATCTCAGTGCTGATCGCGCTGCTGGTTCCTGCAGCGATTTCGTCGGCGCTGAAGAAGCTGCCTTGGCTTCACGGATTCATCGCACCCGGCCCTTACCTCAAGCGGTTTCTGGCCGACAAGCCCGCGACCCGCGTGGGCGTGAAGCAGGTGCGCGCCGAATGAGGCCACAGCCCATCATCCATCGCCGAACCGTTCTTTTAGGCGGCGTCTCGATCGGCTTGGGCACGCTCGGCGCCGGTGTGGCTGCAGCGAGCCGCAAGGCCTCCACGCTCGCTTCCTTCGGCGCCCGGGGCGACAACGACACCGACGACACCGCCGCGCTGGTTCGTGCCTTGACCGACTACACCGGCGACTTGGTGGTCGGCGCCGGAACCTACCGCTACCGCCGCACGCTGCAAGTGCGTGGGTCGGGCAGGCGCGTCCGCTTCGAAGGCGGTGCGGTGCTAGTGGGTGACGACCCTTCCGTGAGCGGCCTGGAAATCCGCAACCTGAGTGGTGTCACCCTGTCAGGCGTTTCGCTGGCCTGGCGCCGTGAGCCCCGGCAGCGCATCCGCTTCGGGGCCGGCGTGCTGGTGATGGGCTGCACTGACCTGCACGTCGATCACGTGGCAGTCGAAGGCTTCGGCGGTGCGGGCCTGTTGTTCGAATCGTGCATTCGGCCTGTGGTTTCTGGTGCCCGCGTTCGCAAGACGCTGGCCGATGGCGTGCACTTCGCCAACTGCAGCCAGTCGCTGGCTGAAGACGTCGATTGCCAGCACACCGGCGACGACGGGCTGGCCTTCGTCAACTACCAGCGCCTGCCCGATGGAACAGGCGGCACCGCTCGGCGCATCGTCATCGCAAACTCGGCCGCGCGAGGCATCTCGGTGGTGGGCCAGTCCGATGTGAGCGTCTCTGACTTCAACATCACGCGCACACGGGCCAGCGGCATCTATGTGGCGCAGGAAGCCTCCTATGCCACGCGCACCCCTCGCAACACCTCGTTCGAGAACGGCCGCGTCGATCAGGCCGGCGTGCTTGAAGGGCCTGGCGGCAACCGGTGCGGCGCTGAGCTCGTGCACTGCCATGACGCAAGCCTGTCGGGCATCACGATCACGAGGTCGGGTTCGCGTCTGGTCGGCGTGCACGGTGCCACTGGCACCGTGCGGCTGCTGAACCTGACACTCAAGGACAACGATGCAGGCGAAGGCGTACACCTCAGTTCCAGCGAGCACGTTGTGATGCGCGGCGGCGAAGTCGCCAACGCGTTCAACACCGGCCTGTACGCGAAGGACGTCGACACTTTGGAAGTCAGCGGCGTCGACTTCAGCGCCTGTGCCGAGCGCGGTGCGTCGCGCACGGCGGTGTGGCTGGAAAACATCCGGGAGCTGCGTGGCCACCTCGGTCGCGTGGATGCCAGCCCGGCCAGGCCCGACCCGGCGCGCGTGGTGCTCAGGCGCATCGGCTCGGGCGCCTTTTCGACGGCCCAGCGCACGGGCCGGCGCGCTTCCGTCCAGACCGAAGCCTCACCTGCACTGGCAATGGAGACGCGTTGACACCCCCGATTCTCAACGGCCGCTTCCTCACGCGCCCCCTCACCGGGGTGGACCGATTCGCCATCGAGCTGATGGACGCCTACGTTGCGGCCTTGCCCGCTGGCGCGCCCGCTCCCAGCGTCATGACGCCCGGGGCTCCCCTGGTCAGCCAGCCGGCTTTCCTGGGCCGCTGCGAGCGCATTTCGGTGGGCGGTCGACAAGGCCACCTCTGGGAACAGATCGACCTGCCCCGCTCGGCGGACGAAGCGCCGCTGCTGAACCTGTGCAATACCGCGCCCGCACTGCGCCGCCAGCAGATGGTGGTGGTGCATGACGCGGCCACTGTGGCGAACCCCGGCAACTACAGCCTCGCCTTTCGCACCTGGTACCGGCTGATGCTCGGCGGCGCGCTGAAACGCTCGCGGGTGGTGGCCACGGTGTCGGCGTTCAGCGCCGGCGAGCTGAACCGCCATTTCGGGCGCGCGCTGAAAAGCATCGAAGTGATCCCCGAAAGCGGCGAGCACATCTTGCGTGAAGCGGCCGACACCTCCACGCTGCAACGGCTGGGGCTGGCCAATCGAGCCTTCGTGCTGGCGGTGGGCAGCCAGTCGCCCAACAAGAACTTCGGCGCGGTCGTGGCAGCCATGGCGCAGCTCGGCGCAGACGCCGTGCCGCTGGTCGCCGTGGGCGGTGGCAACAGCCGCGTGTTTGCACAATCGTCTGCGCCCGACTCAGGGATTGTGCGAACCGGCTATGTGAGCGATGCCCAGTTGCGCGCCCTCTACGAAGCGGCATCGTGCTTCGTGTTCCCGTCGTTCTATGAAGGCTTCGGCCTGCCGCCGCTGGAGGCGATGACCTGTGCCTGCCCGGTGATCGTGTCGCAGTGCGCCTCGATGCCCGAGGTGTGCGGCGACGCTGCCCTCTACTGCGACCCGCATGCCCCCGCGTCACTGGCCGCGCAGCTGCGGCGCGTGCTGGGTTCCGAGCAATTGCGCGCCGAACTGAAAGCCGCTGGTGCCGCGCGAGCCGCAGAGTTCACCTGGGCTCGCGCGGCCGGCGTGTTCGACGACATCCTGCAACGCAACTTCGCATGAACCACCTCAATACATCCATGAAAACCGCCACAGGAGTTCAGCCTTGAAAGTTGCCGTGGTTCACGAATGGCTCGACACCTACGCAGGCAGCGAGCGTGTGCTTGAGCAGATCTTGAAGCTGTACCCATCTGCCGACCTGTTCACCGTGGTCGACTTTCTGAAAGACGAAGACCGTGGCTTCGTGCTCGGCAAACGGGCTCGCACCACCTTCATCCAGCGCCTGCCCGGGGCGCGCAAGCATTTCAGGTCGTACCTGCCCTTGATGCCGCTGGCGGTGGAACAACTCGATCTCTCGGGGTACGACCTGGTGATCTCGTCCAGCCATGCCGTTGCCAAAGGCGTGATCACGGGCCCGGACCAGGTGCACGTCAGCTATGTGCACTCACCGATCCGCTATGCATGGGACATGCAGCACCAGTACCTGAACGAGTCAGGCATGTCCAAGGGATTCAAGGGCGCTGTCGCCCGCTTGGTGCTGCACTACATCCGGCAGTGGGACTTGCGCACCGCCAACGGCGTCGACGTGTTCGTCGCCAACTCGGCTTTCATTGCGCGCCGCATCCGCAAGGTCTACCGCAGGGAAGCGCAGGTGGTGTTTCCTCCGGTCGACCTTGACCGCTTTCAGCTGCAAGAGCGCAAGGAAGATTTTTATCTCGCCGCCTCGCGCATGGTGCCCTACAAGAAGATGCCGCTGATTGCCGAGGCGTTCGCGAAGATGCCCGACAAGCGCTTGGTGATGATCGGCGATGGTCCCGAAATCGATCGCGTGCGTGCGGCAGCCGGGCCCAACGTCAAGGTAATGGGCTACCAGGGCACCGAGGTGCTGGCTGACCACATGCGGCGCGCCCGCGCCTTTGTGTTCGCTGCGGAAGAAGACTTCGGGATCATGCCGGTGGAGGTGCAAGCCTGCGGCACACCCGTGATCGCGTTCGGCCGCGGTGGCGCAACCGAAACGGTGGTCACCGAAGGGCCGAACCGCACGGGCTCGTTCTTCACCGAACAATCGGTGGCGTCAATGATCGATGCCGTGAACCGCTTCGAGCTGGCGCCGCCCTGCACGCCGGCAGACTGCCGAGCCAATGCCGAGCGGTTCTCAGTGACCGCGTTCCAGGCCGGCTTGAAAGCGGCCGTGGCACGAGGCCTCGCTAACGCGGCTGCCTGAGCACGGCACGCAGCCTCAAACCCGCCATCATCGCCAGGCTCGCTTCAGCGGCCAGCAAGGCCCAGCCGTAGGTCAGCGGGGCGCCCAAGCCCAGCAGCAACACGCCACAGAACACCGCTGCGGCCAACACCACCACCAGCGCGTAGGAGCGCTCCTGGCCGAAAGCGATCAGGCACTGCATGCCGAACAGTTCGGCTGCAGCATTGAGTGGAATGCTCAGGCCCAGCAGCATGATCAGCCCGACGGCCACGGGGTAGTCGCCCAGGAACACCTGCCGCACGATGAACTCGGCGGCAAACAGGATGGCCACCGCGATCACCAACCCCGCACCGAGCAGGGCGGCGAGAGCCATGCGCCCCACCCGCACCGCCCGCGCCGGTGAAGACCGCGCCAGCGCCGACAAGCGCACGAACGTGAGCTGCTTGATGGGCAGCAGCACCGCCTGCCCCGCCATGCGCACACGAAGCGCCAGGTTGGCCGCGCCCACCGTGGCAGGGTCCGCGCTCAAACCCAACAGTGCCACACCGCCGTTGGTGAGCAAGCCGCCGCTGAGGTTGCCGAAGACGATGGCGGACGAGCGCCGCATGAGCCCGAAGACCACCGAAAACTGCGGGCGCACCCAACCGCCCATGCCTTGCCGGTGAATGGCGAACCAACCAATGCTGGAAGTGGCCACCGAGACGAACGCATACGTCCATAACGCACCGCCCATGTCGCCCGGGCGGGACACGAGGGTCCACAGCAAGGCAATGCCCAGCAGGCGCACGATGGTCGTGATGGCCAGCATCACCCGCGTGCGCTCCAGCGCGCGCAGGTACCAGCTCACGTCCATCGAAAAACCGAGCATGTAACCCGCCATGGGCAACACCAACATCCATTGATCCAGACCGCGCAGCCACAGCACCGAGGCGGCGGTGATGCTGGCCACCAGCGTGCCGATCAGCAGCTTGGCTGCTGTCACGTTGCACAACAGGCTGTGCTGCCGGGCAGAGTCGCCATCGGCCTGGGAGACCTCACGAATCCCCAGCCAGTCGAAACCGAATTCGATGATCACGCCGAGAAACGCGGCCAGGGCTGTGTAGAAGGAAACGATGCCGAAGTCGTGCACGCCGAGCACGCGCCCGCACAGGATCGCAAACACAAGCGGGAACGCAAAATTTGCAACGTGGTTCAGCGCCAACTCGGCGAGCTTGCGGAGTGTGTCTTTCACAGGGCCTTGATTCGAGTGGCGATGCTTTGCGCTCAGCGCGTTCACACCAGGCAGGCGGTCAGCAAGTTCTGAGCCGCGGCCCCGATGCTGCACCAAATATGGGAGTGTGCCCGCGCAAAGTGACACCTTTGTATCCGATGCATATCCGATGCAACACATTGCCAAGACGGCAGGAATCGACTTACTTGCGCGAAGCAGCTGCCGATAATTTCTACATCGCCTGACCAAGAAAAACCAAGCACTTCAGTGTCGATACGGGCGGTGCGCATGGCTTCTCAAAAGCCCCGCGCACAACGAACAGATTCATCGGGAGGAGTGGGCATGACGCAATCCAGAAGCTTGACCGCATTGTTAACGAGTGCGGCCATCGCATCACTGCTTGCATGTGGGGGAGCCGACGAGCATCTGCAGCAACGCGGCGCGCCGGCAGCTGGCGGCGGCGTCACGCCCTCTCCTGCTCCTGCACCTGCTCCCTCCCCTGCGCCAGCTCCAACTCCAGCTCCAGCTCCAGCTCCAGCTCCAGCTCCAGCTCCAGCTCCCGCGCCTGCCGCACTCAGCATCATCAGCTACGGCGCCGTCTGCGACGGCCAGCGCAACAACTCGACGGCCATTTCCGCCACCATTGCAGCGGCAAGAACGCGTGGCCTGGCGGTGTTCATTCCTGTAGGTGTCTGCGCTTACGGCGACGTGATCCGGCTCGACGGCGTGAAGCTCGTCGGCACGGGCGATAGCTCGGTGCTGTATGCGCTCAACCCGATCCGCGAAGCCATTTTCATGTTGGGCGACGGAGCCGCGGTGCAGCGGGTCAAGCTCGCCGGCGTCCCCGCCCGAGTGCGCACCGCCGCCTGGGAAGCCACACGCATCACGCTCTTCGGCGCCACGAATTTCCTGATCGATGACGTGACCATCGAAGGCTCGGCCGCCGCTGGCATTCAAACCGCCCAGGCCACAAACAACGGCACCATCAGCAACAACCGCATCAAGGACACTCTGGCCGATTCGATTCACCTCACCGACGGTGCTCACCACATCACGGTGACCAGGAACCACATCGAGAACTCGGGCGACGATGGCGTGGCGGTCGTCAGCTACCGCGGCGACGGCGCGCAGGTGCACCACGTCACTGCCCGCGACAACATCATCCTCAACAACCGCTGGGGCCGCCACATGAGCGTGGTCGGTGGCAACAACGTGCTCTATGAGAACAACCGGCTGGAGAACAACCTCGCTTCAGCGGCGTGCCTCTACATCGCACAGGAGTCGGGCTACGCAACCTACGGCTCGCGAGAAATCACCTTTCGGCGCAATTCGCTGAGGAATTGCGGCGGCGCGAGCACAGGCCACGGGGCCGTCATGCTCTACAGCGACGGCCAGGAGGCCAACGCCAACATTGACATCGTGCGCAACGACATTCAGCAAAGCGCGAAAGGCATACGCATCTTCAGCGCGATGAACACGCAGGTCACCGTGGACAGCAACCGGGTGACCGACGCCAGCATGCCGGTAGACATCGCCACGCCGAACGTGAGCTTCACGCCCTACACCACGGGCCCGGTCGGCGCCACAGGCCTCTGAGCCGCACCGAGGCAGCGGCACGCGTTACAACCGAAGGTCGCGCAGCCGTGAGCCTGCCAAGACCAAGGTCGCCAGCAACTCGCAAATGACCTCGATCTCGACGACACCCACACCTGAGCCGGTGGGCAGAATGAGCAGCTTTTCTGCCAGTGCTTCGGTACGAGCCAGGTTCATGTCGACACCCGCGTTCATGGTGCGGTAGGGCTCCATGCGGTGGCAGCCGGGCCAGAAATACCTGCGGGCCATCACGTTTTCGGCTTGAAGCGCCATCACGAGGTCGTCACGCGCCGGCTGATCGGCGGCTGGCGTGTACTCCACCACCACATACTGGAAGTTGCTTTGCTCCTGCGGCGCCCATTCGCGAAGCAGCATCCCGGGGATGTGCGCGAGGCAACGGCGATAGGCCTCGTGATTGCGTCGGTTGGTTGCCACGAAGTTGTCTATGGATCGCATGGACGCGAGCCCCATCGCCGCACAGACCTCATTCATCTTGCCGTTGGTGCCGACGTACGACACCTCGTCGACGCCAGTGAAGCCGAAGTTGACCATTGCCCGAAGGCGCGTGGCCAACTCGTCATCGTTCGTGGTGATCGCCCCGCCTTCGAAGGTGTTGAAGAACTTGGTAGCGTGGAAGCTGAAGACTTCGGCCTTGCCAAACCCGCCAATCATGCGCCCGCCATGGGTACAGCCAAACGCATGTGCCGCATCGAACAACAGGTGCAGGCC
>JACMKW010000625.1 GCA_014379885.1 Rhizobacter sp. | reverse complement strand
GATCTCGATCGCCGGCCGGATCGTCAACGACGTCGAGCCCTCCGAACGCGACATCGCGATGGTGTTCCAGAACTACGCGCTCTACCCGCACATGACGGTGTTCGACAACATGGCCTACGGGCTGAAGATTGCCAAGGTGCCGGTGGCCGAGATCAAGGCCCGTGTCGACAAGGCCGCGGCCATCCTGCAGCTCGCACCCTACCTCGCCCGCAAGCCGCGCGAGCTGTCGGGCGGCCAACGTCAGCGGGTGGCCATGGGCCGCGCCATCGTGCGGCAACCGCAGGTGTTTCTGTTCGACGAACCGCTGTCCAACCTCGACGCCAAGCTGCGCGCACAAACCCGCATCGAGATCCGCAAGCTGCACGCCGACCTGGGCGTCACCTCGCTCTTCGTCACCCACGACCAGGTCGAGGCGATGACCTTGGCTCAACGCATGATGGTGATGAACGCCGGCCGCATGGAGCAGTTCGGCACACCCGACGAGGTGTATGCCCGGCCGGCCACCACCTTTGTTGCGAGCTTCATTGGCTCACCGCCTATGAACTTGCTGACAGGGCGCGCCGACGGTGCGAGCTTCACCTTCGATGGCCAGAGCGTGAAGCTGCCCGCACCCGCCCCGCGCAACGGCGAGCTGATGCTGGGCTTGCGGCCGGAGCACGTTGTCGCCGGCGGCACCGGCGGCTGGCCGCTGAAGGTGGAACTGATCGAGATGCTGGGTGCCGAGCGACTGGTGCACGGGCAACTGGGCAGCCACTCGTTCACGCTGCGCATGGACGGCATGCTGCCACCGCCCGCACCAGGCAGCACGGTGCAGATGCAGTTGTCTGCACAACACTTGCATTGGTTTGATGTGACCAGCGGTGCTCGAGTCGAATGAGCCGCGTCGAATGAAGCTGGCGGATTGGTCATATCCCTTGTGGATCGCCCACCGCGGCGCAGGCAAGCTCGCACCCGAGAACACATTGGCGGCTTTTCGCGTGGGCGCCGCCCATGGCTACCGCGCCTTCGAGTGCGATGTAAAGCTGAGCGCCGACGGCGTGCCGTTTCTGTTGCACGACGCCACCCTGCAACGCACCACACCCGAACACGGCCCCGCTTGCGAGCGCCCCTGGAGTGAGCTGTCACGCCTGGATGCCGGTGGCTGGCACAGCCGCGCGTTTGCGGGCGAGCCGCTGCCGAGCTTCGACGCGATCGCGCACTACTGCATTCGCAACGGCTTTGCGCTCAACATCGAGATCAAACCCACGCCAGGGCAAAACGACGAAACGGGCCGCGTCGTCGCTCAACACGCTGCATCGCTGTGGGCTGACGAAACCTTCAAGCCGCTGCTGAGCTCTTTCCAGCCCGACGCGCTGGCGGCGGTGCGTGCTGCCGAGCCTTCGCTGCCGCGCGCCTTGCTGCTCGACAGCCTGCGTGCTGGCTGGCTGGCCGAAGCCCAGGCACTGGAATGTGTAGCCGTCGTCGTCGACGCCCGATTGCTTGACGCCAGCGTCATTGACCAGGTTCACGCCGCTGGGCTGCGGGTGGCGAGCTACACGGTCAATGAGGCTGACGAAGCCCAGCGCCTGCTCGGCGCCGGCATCGACAGCCTGATCACCGACGCGGTCGATCGCTTCTCGCCAGGCTCCAGCGTTCAGGCCTGAGCATCCATCACCGTGGTGGGGCGCACCGAGGCCTCACCGCCCACCCATTCGTCAGCATCTTCAGGCTCGGGCAACACCTTCACACCACGGATGGCAGGGTGCTGCCACGCCAGCAAAGCCAGCAACAGGGCCGCCCCGCCAGAAAACCCCAGTGCTGCGCGCAGCCCGATGTGTTCACCCAGCCAACCGCCCAGCAACGCACCGGGCCCCGCTGCCAACAAGGTGAGCCACCGCATGGCGCTGGTCATGCGGCCGAGCAGTGGGCCCGGCGTGACCGCCTGACGCATACCGAGGAAGTTGATGAACACCAGCACCGCACCGGCGCTGAACAGCAGCAGCATCAGCGCGAACGCTGCCACGCCCCAGGCATTGGCAGGCGCCACGGCCAGCAGCAACCAGCCCGCGCTGCACACCGCAATGCCGATCACCAAGCTGGGGCCCGGCCCCAGGCGGCGGCTGATGCGGTTGCCCAGCACGCTGGCGATGATGGTGCCCAGCCCCATGCCCATGTAGCTCAGACCGACCTGCTGTTCGGTCAGGCCCAGCGTGCGGGTGGCGAACAAGATTTGCACCACCACCGCCGCGTGGTGGCACATCTGCCACGCCCCCACCACCACGGCCAGCGCCACCAGCAGCGGGGTTCCCAGCACGAAGCGCACGCCGGCACGCAGGTCGCGCCAGAAATGCGTTCCTCGCAATGAACGCGGATCTTCCTGAACACGAACACCACGCAGAATCGCTGCCGATACCACCAGCAGCACCGCATCAACCAGCAGCGCGAGCGGCGCGCCCACCACCTTGATCAGCGCACCGGCAAACCCGGGGCCGGCCACTTCGGCGCCCGAGGTGGCGAGCGCGTTCTTGGCATGCGCCTCGACCAGGCGGTCGCGCGCCACCACTTGCGTCAACACGATCTGCGCTGCCGAGCCGGCCACGGTGTAGACCGTGCCGATCACGAAGCCCACCACGTACAGCCAGGTCATCGACAGCCAACCCATCCACCACGCGAAGGGCACGCTCGCCACGATGACCCCGAGCAGGCACTCGCCCACCACATACACCGGCAGCTTGCGCACACGGTCGAGCCACACGCCGGCCGGTAGCGAGAACAGCACAAACGGCACGATCTCCATCGCCGTGAGCAACCCCATCTGCGTGGGTGTGGCCTGCAACAGCACGGCGGCGGTGAGCGGCAAGGCCAGCAGGGTCACCTGGCCGCCAAACGAGCTGATGAGGATGGAGCCCCACAGGCGCCGGTAGACGGCGTCGCGCAGCAGGTCGCTGGGGGGCAAGGCGAACCGCTGCATCCAGGTTCGTCGAAGGGCATTCAGCCAGTTCAACATGATTCGTCTCCTCTTTCGTCTGTCGTTCGGGTGCGGGTGGCACCCTGGTGGATCGGTGGATCCGGATCAGCGAAAGAAGAGCAACAAAACCGTTCTTCCGCTGAGGGTCTCAGCGGAACTTCGGTGGAAGTGAAGCTGAGAGGTCAGGAGCCCCAGGAGGCCTGACGTACCGATGGCAGGTGAATGCCGGATCGGAACACGCCTATGCCCGGCACGCCGCGGAGTGCGGCGTCACGCTGGGGGCAGGTGCGGTGTTTCATGTCATGCGCTGGTGAGGATGAGCTGAGCGGCCATGCTACCAGCGGCCCCTGCGGCTAAGCAAGCGCGCAGCGCGGCGCATCCCTAGAACCGAGGAGGCTCGCCTCGCACCGCCGCGAGGTGGCATGCAGCGATACCGGCCGCGCACGCTCGAACCACTTCGGCGTTTTGGCTTGCGGGTGTGAAGTGGCCTTCGCACCATGGTGCTCACTCATCACTTCAACGGCTCCGACCATGGACATCACCACCGCTCTCCCGGCCTCCCGATCAACACACGGGCGCTTGCTCGCGCTGATGGCCTGCGTGGCCGCGCTGGCGCTGGCCGTCCATGGCCCCATCGTGCAGTGGCTGGGCTACCACCAATTTGCAGACGCGCGGGCCTGGGGCGGGCTGCCGAACGCCGTCAACGTACTGAGCAACCTGCCCTTCGCTCTCATCGGCGCGTGGGGCTGGTGGCGGCTCGGGCGACGGCCTGGCATGCACGCGTGGCGTTGTTTTGCGGCGGCCGTCATGCTGACTGCGCTAGGTTCCAGCCTCTACCACTGGCACACCGACAACACGAGCCTGGTTGCCGACCGCATACCCATCGCCTGGGCCTGCGCATCGTTGCTGTGTGCGTTTCTCGGCGAACGGTTCGATGAGCGCTGGTCGATTGCACGCACGCTGCTGGGAGCGCTTGCGGCTAGCAGCGTAGCGGTTGCATGCTGGGCCGCCTTTGGTGACCTGCGGGCTTACGTGTTCGTGCAGTTCCTGCCGATGCTGCTGATCCCGACCGCGCTGATGTTGAAGGTCAAGCCGCGCACACCGCACGCCGTGCCGGCCTCAGCTTGGTGGTCTGCGCTCGGGCTCTACGGCGCAGCCAAGCTGATGGAACTCGCCGACCACGCGATGCTGGAGGCGCTTGGCAGCGTGAGCGGCCACAGCCTCAAGCACCTGCTGGCCGCGGCAGCGGCGGCAGTGCTGCTGCGCGCGGCCGTGCGCGCTCAACTGCGGTAGTCGGCGTTGATCTTGACGTAGTCGTAGCTGAGGTCGCAGGTCCACACCGTGGCGGTGACCGGGCCACGCCGCAAGTCGATGCGCACGGTGATCTCGGTCTGCTTCATCACGCGCGCGCCGTCGGCTTCCTGGTAGCTGGCTTTGCGGCCGCCATCGGTGACCACGTGCACGTCGTCGAGAAAAAGCTCGATGCGCGTCTGGTCGAGGTCGGCAATGCCGGCATAACCCACGGCGGCGAGGATGCGGCCCAGGTTCGGGTCGCTCGCGAAGAAGGCGGTCTTGACCAGCGGCGAATGGGCCACGGCATACGCCACCTGCCGGCACTCGTGGGCGGTCTTGCCGCCCTCGACCCGCACCGTGATGAACTTGGTCGCGCCCTCGCCGTCGCGGATGATCGCCTGCGCGAGTTCGACCGAAACTTCGCGCACCGCATCCCGGAAAGCGGCATATCCGCTCGCGCTCT
>JACMKW010000624.1 GCA_014379885.1 Rhizobacter sp. | reverse complement strand
CTTCTTCAACGCTTCGGGGTTGGCCCACAGCCAGTTCACGCGGTGCACGTTGACCGGCACGGCCACGTAGTTGCCCTTGTACTTCATGACATCGGAGACGACCTTGGGCAACAAGGCATCCCAGTTGTTGGCCTTGGCCACGTCATCTAGGTTGGCCAGCACACCTTCGGCGCCCCACTCCTGGATCGACGGGCCCTTGATCTGCGCGGCGGCCGGCGCATTGCCCGAGACCACACGCGACTTGAGCACCGTCATTGCCGAGTCACCACCGCCGCCGGCCACGGCGAAGTCTTTCCAGCTGTGGCCCTTGGCCTGCAGCGTGGCTTTCAACGCAGCCGCTGCCTTGGCTTCGCCGCCAGACGTCCAGTAGTGCAGCACTTCAACCTCGCCGGCACGCGCCGCGAGAGAGGCGCACAGCAGGGTCGCAGCGGCCGCAACTTGCAGCGCTCGGATGGGGGTGTGGAACGTGGTCATCGGGTGTCTCCGGGTGTTGTTGGGTAGGTCTGTCGGGGGGATGCGCTGAAGCGCCGACCGGCCAGAACATTAACGATTAATTAACCTTCGCCTGTCCGTATTTTCCCTAGTGATCGCCTATCAAGAGTGAAAGCCAGTCCCAGCCACACGAGGCAAAGCGTCCGATTCAGGCAACTCATGGTTAATGCTATGTTAATTAAATTAAGGTTTTACCAACAATGCGACCCGAGCCCGGCACCCCCCCCCTTTTTTGGCCGGCTCGATCAACAAACCACTGGAGACTCATCCATGAACAAGACACTGCGCCGCGCCGCGCCTCACGCTCTGGCATTGGCCGCCGCCTTCGTTGCTTCTCAAGCCCAGGCTGTCGATTTCGACGGCTACTTCCGCGTGGGCCCGGGCGCCACCTCAAAGAACGCCGCACGTGCCTGCTACAACCTGGGCATCTCGGGCGGCCACTACCGGCTGGGCAACGAGTGCGACTTCTACGGCGAATTCGGCCTTGCCCAGACCGGCACCACCGAGGGCGTGACCTGGAAGGCCAAGCTCATGTTCAACGAGTACAACGGCGGCACCGACATCGGTGGCTCCAGTTCCTCGTTCTCGCAGATGTATGTGGAAGGCAAGGGATTCGACATCGCCCCGGGCACCAACTTCTGGGTCGGTAAACGCTTCTATGGCCGCAAGGACGTGCACATCCTCGACACCTTCTTCGTGAAGATGGACGGCGTGGGCGCGGGCGCTGACCAGATCTCACTCGGCAGCGCCAAGCTGGGCGTGGCCTATTTCGGCAGCGATGGCGGCGCCACCGGCACGGCCACCAACCCGGGCACACGCATCAACGTCGACGTGACGGAGATCGCCGTCAACCCCGGTGGCCAGTTGCGCGTGACCGGCACCTTCACCAAAGGCCGCTACGACAACGCCACCAATGGCAAGGGCACCGCTGGCGCGGGCCTGAGCCTGCAACACACGCAGGAGCTGCAAGCTTTGGGCGGCGCGAACACGCTGTGGCTGCAATACGCCCAAGGCTCAGCCGGGCTGGACGCCAACTTCGGCACCGCGAACGCCGAATCCAGCGTGAAGAAACTGCGCCTGGTGGAGAGCTTCACCTGGCAAGCCGGCGCCTTTGGCGGCCAGGCGGTGGCCTTGATCGGCCAGCAGGGCAAGGACGACGTGAACGCCACGGCCAAGTTCAAGGAGATGTCGATCGGCGGCCGCGGCTCTTACGCGCTGACGAAGAATTTCAAGCTGGTGGCCGAAGCCGGCTACATGCAGAAGAAGCCCGACGGCTCCGACACGCAGAAGCTGACCAAGTTCACCTTCGCACCCACGCTGTCGACCGGCCCGGGTTTCTGGAACCGCCCCGAGCTGCGCCTGTACGTGACCACGGCGAAGTGGAACGATGCGGCCAACACCGCAGCGGGACTGGGCGGCCTGACGGGCCTGGGCAATGGCAAGACACGTGGCACGAGCTTCGGCGCGCAGGCTGAAGTCTGGTTCTGAGCAAACGGCGCGACAAGACAGGACGCAGCATGAACACGATTCAAAACCCGATGGGGCGACGCGAGCTGCTCATGAAGCTGCTCTGCGCTGCCTCGGTGGTGGGCTGCGTCCACGTCGCGGCGGCGGCTGGCCAGCGCAACTGGCAGCTCCACGAGTTCACTCGCGTGGAGTTGGCAGCGCGCGAAGCCGGCGCCGAGCCGAACCAGCACCCGGCTTCGCTCTCGGCCGACACGCTGCGCGAACAACTGGGTGGTGTGCGTCTCGTCACGCCGCAAGGCAGCAAGCCGCTGTTTGCGGCCGACGAACTGGCCGAGCTGACCGGTCCCTTGTCGCAAGCGCTGCGAGCAGCCGGCCCCGGCGATGACGTGCTGCTGCTCAGCAGCGCACGGCGCGAAGGTGGCCTGCTCGCATCACCCACCGCCTTGACCGCGCGGCTGTTCGTGCAGGGCGGGCAATTGCAGCTGATCGTGCGCGAAGCGCGTTTCGACTTCTTCGATGCCTACCGCGCCACCCAGGTCGTGCCGCGCTTCAACTTCGGTTCGCGCAGCGCGGCTGGCAGCGTGGCGCTGGAAGCGGTGAACGCAACACGACATCGTGCCGACTGGCTGCAGATGACAGCCCCCGCGCCAGCTGCACCCGCCGCCGCAGCACCGACGCAGAGCGACGACATCGAACGCCGGCTCGACCTGCTCAAGCGCCTGCGCGACAAGAACCTGATCAGCGAAGACGAGTACCGACAGAAGCGCAAAGACGTCCTCAACCAGCTGTGACACCACTTTCTTGAGCAGCCGCCGACGCGCATCTGCCGCCAGCACCGCTGGGGGGAAACACCTCACGGCACAGTTGAACGCTGTCTCAGGGCCTGTTCACACTAAATGAGCACCCGCGCCGAGCCAGCCTGAGGTGCAGGGCAAGGCGCGGG
>JACMKW010000623.1 GCA_014379885.1 Rhizobacter sp. | reverse complement strand
TGCGCTTCGTTGTCGATCACGTCGTCGAACATCGCCACAAACGTGGTCGGCTCTTCACCGGGTTGCGCAAACTCTGCCGAGAACTTTTCCAGATCGGCACACAGGCGCGCCACCTCGCCGCCCTGGCCCAAGCCGGCATACAGCTGGAACCTCGCCGCGCCCCGGTTGATGGCCGAGCGGGCGCCAACGCACGGGAAATCGGCCGATTGCACATAGGCCTGGAATTGCTGCGTGAAATGCTGAACGTCCGCACGCGACGACTGGTGGGCTGGTGGGTGCATGAGAGATGCGCTGGGTTGTCACTGAAGTGGTGACAGGTTAGGCGCAGCGCCCCCCTTGCGCCTGTCATCCACCGGCGCGGTGTCTTGTAAGAAAAGGCGAACTCTGGCGGCCGCCGGAAAGACGGCCCGCCATGGCCATCTTTACAAGGCCATCAAGCGAACAGGATCACACCACGTGCATTGCGCCCCTGGGCCAGGTCATCAAACGCCTGCGGTGCTTCGTCGACCGTGTAGGTGCGGGTGATGAGTTCATCGAGCTTCAGCTGGCCCGAGCGGTACATCTTGATCAGGCGCGGGAAGTCTTCGCGCGGGCGGGCCGAGCCGAAGTAGCTGCCCTTGAGCGTGCGCTCCATGGCGGTGAGCAGCAGCGGCCGCACGCTCGCCGTATCGGCCAGCGCGGCCACGCCCACCGCCACAGCCGTGCCACCCTTGGCCAGCACGTTCACCGCCTGCGCCACCACGGCACCGGAGCCGACACATTCAAAGGCGTAGTCGGCGCCGCCGCCGGTGAGTTTCATCACCGCCTTCACCACGTCTTCGACGCTCTTGGCGTTGAGGGTGTGGGTGGCGCCGAAGTCGGTGGCCATTTGCAGCTTCAGGTCAGAGGTGTCGACCGCGACGATCATCGAGGCGCCCGCAATGCGGCAGCCTTGCAGCGCCGACAGGCCCACACCGCCACAACCGAACACCACGCAGATCGAGCCTGGTTGCACCTGCGCCGTGTTGATGGCCGCGCCCACGCCGGTCATTACACCGCAGCTCACGAGGCAGGCCTTGTCGAGTGGCATGTTCTTGTCGATCTTGACCACGCTGTCGGTGTGCAGCGTGGCGTACTCGGCCATCACGCCACAGGCGGCAAACACGCCGAGCGGCTGGCCCTGCGCATCGCGAAAGCGCGGCTCTGCGCCCGGCGCGGCCAACGCGGCACGCGCGGGTTGGTCACACAGCTGCGGGCGGCCAGTGGTGCAGTAGCGGCAACGCCCGCACATGCCGACGAAGGAGCTGAGCACCGCGTCGCCCACGGCGAACTCGGTCACACCCGCGCCCACCGCCGAGACCAGCCCCGCACCTTCATGCCCGAGCACGATGGGCAACGCCATTTGAATGGTGCCGTTGGCTGCCGACAAATCGCTGTGGCACACGCCGCAGGCAGCCATCTTGACCATCACCTCGTTGGGGCCGGGTTCCTTCACCTGGACGTCTTCAACAGTGATGGGGCCGTTCACTGCTCTGCAAATGACGGCGCGTGCGGTTGTGTTCATAGGTCTCCTCGTTTTGGTTTGGAATGCGGCCAGGCCGCGAAAAGCATAGCGTACGTTCGCGCTTCACGGGCCGTGCCCGCTACTTCGTGCCGAACAACCGATCCCCCGCATCGCCCAAGCCCGGCACGATGTAGCCGTGTTCGTTGAGCTCGCGGTCGATGGCAGCCACGTACACCGGTACGTCGGGGTGCGATTCGGTGAAGTGCTTCAGCCCCTCGGGGGCGGCCAGCAGGCACACGAAGCGGATGGATTTGGGTTTGGTTTCTTTCAGCCGGTCAACCGCGGCCACGGCCGAGTTGCCGGTGGCGAGCATCGGGTCGAGCACGATGGCGTCGCGCTCGTGCATGTCGGCAGGCATCTTGAAGTAGTACTCCACCGCCACCAGCGTCTTCGGGTCTCGGTACAGGCCGATGTGGCCGATGCGTGCGCCAGGAATCACGTTGAGCATGCCGTCGAGAAAGCCTGCGCCGGCCCGCATGATGCTCACGAACACCGTCTTCTTGCCGTCGATCACCGGGCTTTGCATTTTCTCGAGCGGCGTTTCGATGTCGATCAGCTGGGTGGGCATGTCGCGCGTGACTTCATAGGCCATCAGCATGCTGATCTCGCCCAGCAGCCGGCGAAAGCTGTTGGTACTGCGGTCTTTTTCGCGCATCAGCGTGAGCTTGTGCTGGATGAGCGGGTGGGTGATGTGGTGGATCTGGATCTGGGCCATGGGATATGTCTCTCTGTCTGGCGGTCTGGGTCATGTGGAATCGGAGGCCCGTGCAAGGCCCGCGCGCATCAAAACACCGTCCCATCGCTCTCGATCTTCAACGGCGGGCTGCCGCCCTCGCGCAGCGTCTTGGCGATCTCACGGCCCGCGGCCCAGGTGCCGCCTTCCAGAATGCAGGCGAGCGGCATCTCGTCGGCCGACTTGTTCAGGCGCACGCGCACCAGCGGCGCCAGCTCGTCGATCAGCGCCACGGTGAGCGCGCGCCACTCGATGATGGGCTCGTCAGCGGCGGTGTAGGTGCGCGCGGCAAAGCTCGGGTCCTTGGGCACGATCACACGCGCATCGAGCAGCAGGCCGCCGTTGCGGTACTCGGGCAGGCCCGTCAGGCCATCGATGTCGGTGAGCGTGACACCGGCCCATTCAAACGGCTCCAGCAACGAGTAGGTCAACCACTGGCTCAGCTTGTGAAACGGCACCCAGCCGGCGGTGAGGCCGTTGCCACCGGCAAGCGGGTGCTGCCAGCAGTCACCCAGCGGCACACCTTGCAGCTGGTTGCCGGTGAGCCAGATGGGGCTCAGGTGATCGAGCAGCGCCTGCAACACCCTGGGTGCGGCCAGACGCGCCGGTGGGTTGTCCGCCTGGCCCGGGGGGTTGAGCGAATCGAACAAGCCGCCGGGGCGGCCTATGGCGCCGAACACGTCGGGCTGCGACAGCATGGTCTGGCCAAGGCGCTGCAACAAGGCCACCCGCCCATCGAGCCCAACCAAGGGGTTGTCAGAGCGCACCTGGAACATCTGGGCCAGCATAGCGGCGTCGATGCACCGCAGCGCCGCCGCGTCCACCCGAAACGGGTCAGCGGCGTCGGAAGAAAAGTGCCCTTGCGTGAACGCACGAAAACTCGCCACGCCCAGGCCTTCGGAGCGGCTGAAGTTTTGCCCGCTCTCGGCTTCTGCGTAACGCCACAGCGGGCCGGCACCGGCATCGAGCAGCACGCTCACCACGGTGAGATCGATGCGCGCACGTGCCTGCGCGGCCTGGTCGCGGCCAGCGAGGTGGGCATCGAGCTCGGCCCTGCGGTCAACACCACCGGCCTCGAAGTGGCGCCAGCGGCTGTGGTACGGGATGCGCAGGCTGGGGTAGTTCTGACGCGTGATGTGCTCGACACGGCGCACCACTTCATCCAGCTGCGCGCGGTTGAGCGTGAAATGGTGCGAGCGGCCTTCTTCGACAGCGCGCAGGATGTTGCTGCAGCGCTCACGGATGGTGGCCGTCGAGCGCAAGGGTGCGGCCAAATCCGGGCGAGCGCCGGGCCGCCCCAAGCCAGCCGGGCTCCCCTCGGGGGGCGACGCCGCAGGCGTCTTGGGGCTGTCATCACGCAAGGCCGCGCCCCTTTGTTGCCGCGAGCTTCACGTCATCGGGCACGCTGCCATCGGTGAAATACCCCGCCGCAATCTTGGCCTCGATCTCCACCCGCGCGTCGGCCGGCACCAGTTCGTCGGGGATCTTCACCCGCTCGCCCACCTCGATGCCACTGTGGGTGATGGCGTCGTACTTGTCGTTGCTCATGCTCACCAGGCGGTGGATCTTTTTCACGCCCAGCCAGTGCAGTACGTCGGGCATCAGCTCCTGGAAGCGCATGTCTTGCACGCCGGCCACACACTCGGTGCGCAGGAAATACTTGTCGGCGCTGTCGCCGCCCACTTGCCGCTTGCGCGCGTTGTAGACCAGGAACTTGGTCACTTCACCCAAAGCGCGGCCCTCTTTGCGGCTGTAGGCAATGAGGCCCACACCACCTTGTTGCGCGCCCTTCACGCACTCTTCGATCGCGTGCGTGAGGTAGGGCCGGCAGGTGC
>JACMKW010000622.1 GCA_014379885.1 Rhizobacter sp. | reverse complement strand
GTGTTTCCGTCGACTCCCTCGAAGCTGACGAGGATGCCCCCTTTGGTGGCTTCCGCCCCGACCGTCTTGGTCTTGAGCATGATGTTGTCGAAGCGCGGCGCGTTCATCTTCTGCCACACCTTCACCAGGTCGCGGTCAGCGCCTTGCATCAGGCCATCGAGCATTTCCACCACGTCGAGCCGCGTACCCAGCGTGCTGTAGACCGTGCCCATCTCCAGGCCGATGATGCCGCCGCCGATGACCAGCATGCGCTTGGGGATCTGGCGCAACTCGAGGGCGCCGGTGGAGGTGACGATGCGCGGGTCGTCTTTCGGAAGGAAGGGCAGCTTCACCGCTTCAGAGCCGGCCGCGATGACAGCGTTCTTGAACTTGATGACTTGTTTACCACCGTCGGCCTTGGTGACGCCCAGGTGAAACGGGTCGAGAAATCCGCCGGTGCCCTGCACCACGGTCACCTTGCGCATCTTGGCCATGGCGGCGAGGCCGCCGGTCAGCTTGCCGACCACCTTTTCCTTGTGGGTGCGCAGCTTGGCCAAGTCGACCTTGGGTGCGCCGAAGCTGATACCGAGTGAATCGAAATGCTTGACCTCATCCATCACCGAGGCCACGTGCAGCAAGGCCTTGGATGGAATGCAGCCTACGTTGAGGCACACACCGCCTAATGTGGCGAAGCGCTCCACGAGCACCGTCTTCAGGCCGAGGTCGGCGGCGCGGAACGCGGCCGAATAACCGCCGGGGCCGGCACCGAGTACCAGCAGGTCGCATTCGAAATCGGAGCCGCCGACGTGCGATGCAGCAATCGGCGCAGCAGCGGTCTCCGTGTGCCCTGAGCTGCCCCCTTCCGTTCGAGCTGAGCTCCCCACTTCCGTTCGGGCTGAGCTCCCCACTTCCGTTCGGGCTGAGCTTGTCGAAGCCCCTGCCCGATCTGCCGCCAACCCTTCGACAGGCTCAGGGCGAACGGGAAACGTGGGCTCAGGGCGAAGGGCGGTGGCGGCCGGAGCGGCGGTGGTGGCGGCAGCGGCGGCTATGGCGGCGGTGGCAGATTCCAGCGTCAACAACAACGACCCTTCACTGATCTTGTCACCCACCTTGACCTTGAGCTCCTTCACCACCCCGGCGTGCGATGAAGGGATCTCCATCGACGCCTTGTCGCTCTCCACCGTCACCAGCGATTGGTCTTTGGCGATGGTGTCGCCGGCTTTCACCAGCAGCTCGATGATGGCGACGTCTTTGAAGTCACCGATGTCGGGCACCTTGATGTCGATGGTGGCCATGCTCATTCTTTCGTGTTCTTGAGTTTGATCATCTGAATCTTCACCGGCCCGGCCGAGTTCTTGTCGAACTCGCAACCCGCCCGCACGCCAATCTCGGCCAGTTCGCGCGCGGTTTTGGTGCGGTCGAAGGCGGCATACATCGCCCCCAACGCAAACGCACGGCCCGAGCCAATGGCCCAAAAGCGGTCGAACTCGAACACCTCGCGGTACGAGTACACGCCGTAAATGCCAGTCGCGTTGACGATGAGCGCGGTGAACTGCGAGCTTTCATAGGGGTCGGTGTCGTCTTCCTTGGTGTTGAGGAAGAAGGCTTCTTTGAGCTTGGGATGGATCTTGAGGAAGGTGTCGAACACCTCGTCGCGTGAGTGCAGTTTCAGGTCTTCCGGCGGCAGCCAGTTGAGCGCACGCCGCAACACCGGAAAGTGGGCGGTGGTGCCAGCCATGCCGATCCAGGAGTCGCCTACCTTGAAGAGCTTGTCGTTGTCTTCATAGCCATGCGGCAAGCGTGTGTCGCCGAAGGTGACCAGGCTGTCACCAGCGATGGCCACCTGGCCCGCTTTGCGCACCACCACAACAGTAGTCATAGCAGGACGCGCCGGAAGTCAGCCAGGATCTGACCTAGGTAGGCATTGAAGCGGGCCGCCGAAGCGCCGTCGATCACGCGGTGGTCGTAGCTCAGGCTCAGCGGCAGCATCAAGCGTGGTTGAAACGCCTTGCCGTCCCACACCGGCTCAGTGCTCGATTTGCTCAAGCCCAGGATGGCCACCTCAGGCGCGTTGATGATGGGCGAGAAGTAACGCCCGCCAATGCCGCCCAGCGAGCTGATCGAGAAGCAGCCGCCGCTCATGTCGGCCGGGCCCAGCTTGCCTTCGCGGGCCTTGCCGGCCAGTTCGCTCATCTCCTTGCTGATTTGCAGGATGCCTTTCTTGTCGGCGTCTTTGAGGACAGGAACGACAAGGCCATTGGGCGTGTCGGCAGCAAAGCCGATGTGGAAATACTGCTTGAGCACCAGCTGGTCGCCATCAAGCGACGCATTGAACTCGGGGAACTTCTTCAGCGCCGCCACGCAGGCCTTGATGAGGAACGCCAGCATGGTCACCTTGATGCCCGCCTTCTCGTTCTCTTTGTTGAGCTGAACGCGCAAGGCTTCGAGCTCGGTGATGTCGGCGTTGTCGTGGTTGGTGACGTGCGGAATCATCACCCAGTTGCGGTGCAGGGTGGCGCCGCTGATCTTCTTGATGCGAGAGAGATCCTTGCGCTCGACCGGGCCGAACTTGGTGAAGTCGACCTGTGGCCACGGCAACAGGCCGGGAAAGCCGCCGCCTGCTGCAGCGGGTGCGCCCCCACCTTTGGCTGATTGCGCCTTGGTACGGGCATCCCCAGCCATCACACCCTTGACGAAGGCGTGCAGGTCGTCGTGGGTGATGCGGCCCTTGGGCCCGCTGCCCTTTACCTCATCGAGCGGCACGCCGAGTTCACGTGCCAGCTTGCGGATGCTGGGCGAGGCGTGAGGCAAGTGGTCTCGCGGTGCAGTAGGTTCGTGCGCCGGTAAGGCGGCGGTGGGAATGGTGCGTTCGGCGGCCGGTGGAGCCGGTGGCTGCGCCGAGGCCAGCTCGGAGGGCACCACCTTCTGTTCGGAGGTGTCCTGCACGGACTGCGGTGATTCGGCTGGCGACGCTGCTACGGAGGCAGCCGGCGCTGGCGCAGACGCAGTTGCCGCAGCATCTGACTCCATCATCAGCAGCAACGACCCTTCGCTGATCTTGTCGCCGAGCTTGACCTTCAGCTCTTTCACCACACCGGCGCGCGTCGACGGAATCTCCATCGAGGCCTTGTCGCTCTCCACCGTCACCAGGGATTGCTCGACCTTCACCGTGTCGCCGGGCTTGACCATCAGCTCGATGATCTCGACGTCTTTGAAGTCACCGATGTCGGGGACTTTCACTTCCACCAGAGCCATGTTGTTGTCTCTTTCTTTTTGCGCGCGCTTTTATGCGTACAGCGGGTTCACCTTGTCGACGGCAATGCCGTACTTCTGGATTGCTTCGGCCACTTTAGCGGCCGGCACTGTGCCTTCATCGGCCAGGGCCTTGAGCGCAGCCACCACGATGTAGTGGCGGTTGATCTCGAAGTGCTCGCGCAGCTTGCTGCGGAAGTCGCTGCGGCCGAAACCGTCTGTGCCCAGCACCTTGTAGGTACGGCCCTTCGGGATGAACGCACGGATCTGGTCGGCGTAATTCTTCATGTAGTCGGTCGACGCGATCACCGGGCCGGCGTACTTGTCCAGCTGCTGGGTCACGAACGCCACACGCGGCTTGTCGGTCGGGTGCAGCAGGTTCCAGCGCTCCACGTCTTGCCCGTCGCGCGCCAGCTCATTGAAGCTCGGGCAGCTCCAGATGTTGGCTGACACGCCCCACTCCTTCGAGAGCAGTTCTTTCGCCGCAATCGATTCGCGAAGAATCGTGCCCGAGCCCAGCAGGTTGACGCGCGGCGTCTTCTTCGCGCCCTCTTCGAGCAGGTACATGCCCTTCAGGATCTGCTCTTCGGTGCCGGCCTTCAGGCCCGGCATCGGGTAGTTCTCGTTGAGCAGGGTGATGTAGAAATAGACGTTGTCCTGTTTTTCCACCATGCGCTTGCAGCCATGGTGGAGGATCACGCCGACCTCGTGCGCGAAGCTCGGATCGTATGAAATGCAGTTCGGGATCGTGCCGGCCAGGATGTGGCTGTGGCCGTCTTCGTGCTGCAGGCCTTCGCCGTTCAGCGTCGTGCGCCCTGAAGTGCCGCCGAGCAGGAAACCACGAGCCTGCATGTCGCCGGCGGCCCAGGCCATGTCGCCGATGCGCTGGAAGCCGAACATCGAGTAGTAGACGTAGAACGGCAGCATGATGCGGTTGTTCGTCGAGTAGCTCGTCGCGGCTGCGATCCAAGAGCCCATGCCGCCGGCTTCGTTGATCCCCTCTTGCAGGATCTGCCCGTCCACCGCTTCGCGGTAGTACATCACC
>JACMKW010000621.1 GCA_014379885.1 Rhizobacter sp. | reverse complement strand
GAACCGGTAGTCCAGCAGGCCGACACCCAGACACACGAGCACCAGGCAGAGCAAGGCCTCGGTGCCGCGCTCCCTGAGCGCCAGCTGCCCGACCAGGGCGCCCAGCGAGTAGGCGCACATGTAGAGCGGCAGCAACTTCGGGTCTGGGCCGCTCGGGGTGGCGGTGGGCATGAACAGGCTGAGGCAGAACGCGGCGAGCAGCAGCACGCCACGCGCGCCCCGCATTTGCTTGCACGCCGCGTAGAGCAGGCTCACCAGCAAGAGGTAAGGCAGGAAGTAGAGCTGCATGCCCGAACCCTGCAAGATCAAGGTCGAAGCCAGGCTGCTTGCGAGCTCAGCCTTGCCAACAACCGCCAAAGCCACTGCATACAGGAGCGAAAAGATGAAGAACGGCAGCAGCAGCCTCAAGGCCTGCCTCTTCGCATACACCTGCAGGTTCTCCGGGTCCTTGAACAAAAAACCGGAGATGAAGAAGAAGCCCAGAACGGCGCCATCGACCCAGCTGATGACAGAAGCCAGCCCCTGATTCGTGTGCAGGGAGTACCGGCTCGCCGACGCCATGTGCTGCACGATGACGGCAACGCAGAACAGGTGGCGCAACAGGTCAAGCCCACCACTCAAGCCTGAAGCTGCAGCGCGGCGTTCGGTTGCAGCTGCGCCGCGGGGCGCCCAGCCTTCGCGCACGCTGCTCACGCCGAGGCCCGCCCGCCGGTCATGACATCAAGCAGGCGCGGCGTGAGCCGCTCTGCGACGCAAAAGACCACGATCAGAGCCGAGACGGTGATGGCCACGATCGCAAAGTAAGCCACGAAGAGATCAGCCGCAGCCACCGGTTCGAGCACGTCGAAATACACCCGTCGCACGACGGTAAGCAGCGGTTCATGTGCAACAAACACCAGGAAGCTGTACCTCGAAGCTCTGCGCAGCACCTCGGGCACCGACGGCAAGCGCTGGACAAAACCACTCACGTACAAGGCGCCCAGCGTGCCGCAGAGTATCCAGGCCTTGGTTTCCAGAAGGTGCAACTCACCACCAAACGTCTTGAGCCCCACCCATCCCAGGATGGCGACCGGGCCCAGCATGTCACCCCAGAAGATGGATCGACCGGCGATGGCCAGATGGCAGCCGATGATGAAAAAGAAGAGCGCATCTTTCGAGACCAGCCCGTTGTCGACGTCCAGCAACCACAGCAACAACAGGGCAAGAGACACCCAGCCTCTGCTGATGCGGATGAGCTGGTGAATCAGCGGCGACAACAACACCAGCACGAAGAGGTCGCGCAAGAACCACAGGTGATAGAGGAACAGTTCGGAGTTCGTGCCGAACACCGCCCACACCACGCGCCCCAGCGAATAGTCGCTCACCGGCATGCTCCACATGCTCTTGCCACTGAAGAAGCCAGCCGTGTACGACAGCTCTTGCGCGATGGCAACGATCACGAGCCACAGCAGCGACCAGAGGATCAGCGGCAACAGAACGCTGCGCGCGCGCGAGCCGATCTTTGCGGCGAACCACCCCACCCCGGGCTTGCGGTTCCTGAAGAAGACATAACCCGCGATCAGAAAGAAGACCGGAACCCGGATGCCCCCCAGGCCATTGGCGACCAGGTTCACGATGTATTGCAAGACCGCAGCGCCCTGAAGGTGGCTGACAAACGCGCCACCCGATTCGTTGTGATAGCAGACGACGAGAACGATCAGCGGCAAGCGGATGAGCGCGAGCCGGTCGAACATCGACGCCTCACCCGCCTTCGCCGAGGCTGCAAGCTCACCCTCCGCCCGGTGTGGCAGGGCCGTGGCCATGCCTGCCGGTTTTCTGCTGCTATCCACGGGCTGGTCGTGAGGCAGGGTCGCGGGTCAGCCACAGGTAGACCTGCGAGTTCCCGTACCAGGTGCCGATGGGCAAGGGGCCGAACTCCAGCACCTCCACGCGCCAACCGGAGGTCTTGATGAAGGCCATGGCACGCCGGAAATCAAACCCCTTGTGGCTGGTCTTGATGTTGTCGGCACGGGCCCCGGGCACCCCCAGCACGCTCGCTTTCAGGAACTCACCCAGCCCATAGTCGGGCAGCTCGAACTGCCGCAGCGAGCGGCTGAGTTCCTTGGCGATCAAGGCCGGGCCGATCTCGATGGGGCCGCTCACGAGCACGCCCCCCGCCGGGCTCAGCACACGGTCGCAGGTTCTGAGAAAGGCCGTCGTCTCTTGCTCCGACAGGTGTTCGATCGTCTCGAACAAGGTGATGAGGGAAAACGGCCCTGTGGCCTCGACGTCGCCAATGCGGCTGTAAATCGGCAGCGCGTCGCTGCGGCGATCGGCCATGTAGGGTTCGTAGCCCACGGCGCACTGCGGCCGCAGCGAGTTCAGCGTGCTGATGAACACACCGGAGCCGCAGCCGTAGTCGAGCACCTTGCCGCCGGACAGGCGAGACAGCGCCAGGCGCACCGAGTTCTTGATCCGGCTGCGGTGGGCGTAGCGCGCCAGCGGGTTGGGCGAGTCGACGGTTTGTTTGTCGTAGGGAATGTTCATGTTGTTGTTCCGGTTCAGCCCGTGCCCAGCGCTTGCAACGCCGCGCGCAAGTCGGTCGCCAAGCGGGCGGCCAGGTAGACATTGCCGGCCACGTTGGGGTGCGTCCCGTCTGGCCCAACGTAGAGGTCTGCATTGCCATCACCGCGCGGGTTGGCGACGTTGCCCGTGCCGGTTTGCCAAGCGCCGCTCGCCGGTGCCGAGGCGCCAGCACTGTTGACCCAGCCGCCGTTGAGGTTGTCGATGAAGACCCAGGGCCCACCCACGTCGCGCAGTGCTTGCAGCACGGTGTCGGCCTTGGCTTGAGCAAACGAGTTGGTCGGTGTGTTCTGACGAGGTGCCCACGGCCCGGTGGCGGCCAGCACCGCTTCGGGCAGGGCAGTGCGCAGGTTGCGGTAATACAGCCGCACGGCCGCGGCAAAACCCGCTGCCGCCTCGCCCGTGCTCGCATAAGGCGCGGCGAGGATGCCGTTGTTGTCGTTGATGCCGCCGCTGGTCAAAACGAGGTCTGGCGCCGCGGCGATGGCCTTGGCCAACCGGCCCGGGAACGCGTAGGCCGGATCGGCGGTGTACGCGAGCGCCGGGTTGCCGGTCAGCTGGTAGGTGGCGTTGATGGCATAGCCGGTGCCGCCGATGGCGTCGCTGTACAGGTGAGGAATGCCCAGCTGTGCTGCGGTCTCCCAGAACGGGCTGTTGAGCCAGTTGGGGCCGGCGCCACCGCCGTAGGAATCGGCCACCACCACGAAGGAGGCTTCACCCGAGCGGTCCCAGGGCATGAGGGTGTCGCCAGCGGCCACGGCGATGGCGCAAGGGCCCAAATCGCTCCAGATGTAGGCCGAAATTTCCCGCACGGCGCGGGTGCCGAAGTCGAAGCGCACGAAGTTGTTGGCTGTGGAGAGCGGCACGCCGGGCACACCGTGGTCGAGCGTCGTGCGGATCAACCCGCTGGACATGTACTGCCCATCGGCCACCAGCGTGACCGCAACGGCCTTGCCGCCGAAGTAGATCTCGAACGCGGCCCCGTCGAAGCGAAAGTGCAAGCCACAAGCACCGCTCGTGATCGCATACAGCGCTCGCCCGTTGAGCAAGATGTCGGTCGGCCAGCGCCACAGTTCGCGCCGGTGGCCGTAGATCTGGGGAATGGTGGCGAGCGTGGCCTGCTCCGGGTTGCCGATCGGTGGGTAGACCACCACCCCGGGCCCCAGAGACGAGGTGAAGCTGTTGCCCTCGCCGTGGGTCACGCTGATGGGCTGGCTGCTTACGCTGATGGGGCTGCGCTGCAGCGCGGCGCGCACGCGGTCCAGCGGCGAGGGCGGCAGTGGCGGCGGTGGTGGTGGTGGTGGTGG
>JACMKW010000620.1 GCA_014379885.1 Rhizobacter sp. | reverse complement strand
TGGTGCCTTCGTCGGCGAGGCGGCGGTGCAGCGTGCGTGCGGACACGCACAAGACCTCGGCCGCGCTCTCGGCCGTGGCGGGCAGCGGCAGGCGCTCGGCCAGGTAGGTACGCAGGCGCTGGCTCATGCGAGCTTTACGCTGCTCGGCGAAGAGCCAGTCACCGGGCGAGCGCAGCAAGAATTCGTTCAGATCGCTTTTGCTGCGACGGATCGGAAGCTGCAGCAGCTCGGCATCCAGGTGCAGCGCCGCCTGCGCCTGGTTGAAGAACACCGGGCCGGGGTAGAGCGCCTGGTAGTCGGCAGCGAAGTCGGGCCGCGGGAAAGAGAAGTCGACGCGGATCAACGGCAGGTGTTGGCCCACCAGCCAGCACGACACCCCGTGCACCACCTTGAGCATCAAGTCTTGCGCGAGTGGCTTGTAGGGGGGCAACCCGCTTTCCGTCACCAACGCGATGCGCAGCCCGGGGGCGTCCGTGTCTATCGACATGTGAAGGTCGTCGCGCAACATGCGAGATATGTACGACCAGCGGTGCAGCGCGACCATCAGGTTCTTGGCGTCGAGCAGCGCAAGGCAGGTGAACTTGAGCGCGCCAAGGCGAAACGCCCGCGGGAAGAGATGCAGCATCTCGTCGTCCAGCGCCAGTGCGAGCGCACGGTACGCCGCGGAGAAATCCGCCTCGCTGATGCGGGTGGTGGGCTCGTCGAGCAGCGCCGCGTTCAGGCCCACCTGTTGCAGCACCTGGGTGGCGTCGCTGCGCGAGACTTCAGCCGCCTGTAGCAGAGCGGCCAGGTAGCCCATCGAGAGTGTCGTCATAAGCGCTGATGCATGCGGCTGAAAATAGCACGTGATCCCGCCCGGCGCGACTGGTGCAAGCCAGCTTGCGCAGCAAGCTGGCGGGTTCTCAGGCGAGGTTTCGTCGCGGCCTCAGAAGCGGTAGTTGAAGCCGATCGCAATCATCGGGATCGCCTTGATCTTGCCCGCACCGTCACGAATTTCGGCGAGCTCCGCGTCGATGTCGGCCTGCGACACGATGGCCGGGTTGCCGAGGTTGGTGCCGGAATGGGTCTCGGAAACCCGAGCCTTGCCGATGGAGGCGCCGAGGTCGAACACGAAGCCCCAGCCGCTGCTCAGCTGGTGGCCGTAGCCGATGCCGAGGAAGGGTGTGGTCTTGGGGAACTCGATCTTCACGTTGAGCCGGTCGTCGGTCGAGGACACGAAGGTGCGGTTGCCAATGGTCATGGGGGTGCCGTTGCCTTGGGCCAGCAAGTCGAGCTTCATGTTGTTGAAGGTGATGCCGCCGGCAAAACGGAAACCGTTGCCGAAGGGGAACCAGTCGCCGAACACGCCCAGGCGGTTGTAGGTGGCCTTGGCCCTGTAGTCGACGCCTTCTTCACGCTCGTTGCGCTCGCGGCTGCCCAGGGTGCCGAAGTCCCCGCGCACGGTGAAATCGGGCGACAGCGCATGCGCATAACCCAGCATCACGCCGTGGGTGCCGATGCCGGTATAGACCTCGCCAGCGTGGGCGCTGGTGGCCATGCCGCTCGCCAGGGTCAGGGCCGCCAGGGTGATCAGGGGGTGCTTCATCTCTGTCCTTTGGAAAACTTGCCCTGCGCAGTGCAGGAAAGTTTCATTTTAGGAACGATGGCTGGGGGGTGAATCAGCCGAACAGCTTGCCTGGCGTGACGTTTTTCACCCGATCGCAGGGGCGTTACCGCAGCGCCTTGCCTGCCATCGTGGGTGCCCTCAGTCCAGCAGTTCCGGCGGAACGTTGCCGCCGTTGGCCGCAATGTGCGCGAGCACGTTTTTGTGTAGCCAGATGTTCATCTTTGCCGAGTCGTCCATCAGGTCATCGGGGCAGCGCAGCTCCTTGGCCAGTTCCTTGCGGGCGGTGAGGCTGCTGTCGATGTCGAGCAACTTGAGCAGATCGACGATGGAGGTTCGCCAATTGAGTTTTTGCGGGTTGGCCGCGGCACGCTGCTCCAGTTG
>JACMKW010000619.1 GCA_014379885.1 Rhizobacter sp. | reverse complement strand
GTACCAACGGCGCGAGCACCAACGCGGGCCAGAAGCCGATCCATGTGCTGATTTGATAGGCCATATACGCGCCCAGCATGTAGAAGCTCGCGTGCGCGAAGTTCAGCACGCCCACCACGAGCATCGTCACGAACTGGCCGGCGAAATACGGCGCCAGCAAAAACGCCATGTAGGCGCCCAGCATGTAGAAACTGCCATGCGCCAGGTTGATCACGCCCATGATCCCGAAGATCAGCGTGAGGCCGCTGGCCAGCAGGAACAGCAGCAAGCCGTACTGGACGGCGTTGAGGCACTGAACGAGGAAGGTGGCGAGATCCATGCTGAGCGGGCGAGGGCGGCGCAGCTTAGCAGGCCCCCCTGCCCTCCCGCCTAACGTCTCACAGAGACGAGAACGGCCCCGTCACCTCGTAGGTGATGCCGCTTCCGTTGCCACCGCGCTGCGAGCTGAAGTACAAGCGCGAGCCGTCGGGGCTGAAGGCCGGGCCGGTGATTTCCGAGTCGTCCTGGCCTTCGACTTTGAGGATCGGCGCGACCGACCGGTCGGGCGAGATCACGACCAGCTGCATGTTGCCGCCGTCTTCACCCACGTAGATGTCGCCGCGGCTCGAGACCACCACGTTGTCCACCCCCGACAAGATCGGGTCGGGCGCCGTGTTGTCGTCATAGATGATGTCGAGGCGGTCGTTGCCGGTGTTGAGCGCCCAGACGCGGTTGTCGCCCTTGGTCGTGAAGTACACCATGCTGTTGTGGAACCAGATGCCCTCGCCGCCGTTGAAGCTGCTGCTCTGGCTGACTTGCCGACGCGTGCGTGTGCCGGAGCTGCTGGGGTTGGGCGTCGGAACGCGCAACCACTGCAACTGGTAGGGCGCAGACGCCCCCGTGCGGCGTGCCACTTCCAGCGTGCCTGCGCTCAGGTCACCGGAGCGCGCAGGCAGGAAGCGATACAGGCGCCCGTCGGGCTTGTCTTCCGTGAGGTAGAGGTAGCCGGTGGTTCGGTCCACGGCCACGGCTTCGTGGTCGAACCAGCCCAGCGCATTGCGCACGACGGGCGCCCTCACGCCGGTGGGGTCGCATTCCAGCACCCGGCCCCGGTCGGTCTCTTCGCAAGTGAGCCAGGTTCCCCAGGGGGTGGGGCCGCCCGCGCAGTTGCGCGTGGTGTTGCTGCAGATGCGGTAGGCGTTGGTGATGGTCCCGGCCGAGTTGAACGCCACCGCGCCCACGCCGCCTTGGCGCGAGCTGCGCTCGGAATTGGAGACGTAGATCCAGCCGCCGTTGGCACTGGCAAAGGTGGCGCCTCCGTCCGGCGCGCTGTGCCAGGTGTAGCTGCTGTTGGCCACGCGCGATCCACTGCGCGCCACCACACGCGAGCGGAACCCGGCCGGCAGGCGAATGCCATCGGCGTTGGGAGGCTGCAGTTCACCAAAGCTCCCGGCGGCCATGATTCGCTGCAAGCCTTCGTCGCCGAGGGGGTTGGCGGGCACGGCTGGCAGGCCCTGCGCCCAGGCCGCGGGAGCGCCGATCGACAGCAAGCCGCCGGTGAGCAGGGACTGGCGGAGAAAGTTGCGGCGTTGGCGGTCGTGGCTTTGGTCGGAATCGCTCATGTGGCACTCCAGTGAGGTTGTGATGACACTGCTTCAACACGCCCCTGTATGCGGAGCATCGAAGCAGCGGCTCGCGCGACCCGGCCCACCGCATCAGGGCAAGGTGCAGGGCCGGCGGCGCAGGTTAAGTGTTGAAAGTTTCACTGCCGTGTCGGTGATACATGAGCAGGAAACATTCACTCCCTCAACTTGCGGATGGCGAGCATAGGCGTGGCGCTTTGAAGCGCAAAAAACCCGTTGCGGCATCGCGGTTGACCGTTGCACAAGCGACTCACCTGCCGCGCGCGTATCACAAAGAATGCAGGGTCGCTTGATCCGAAACGCCTATGGAAAACTCCGACAAAAAACTCCGAGTCGGTTCACACCCCGCGTGCCGCGCACCCGCCCTCAGGCTCCCGCTTTGTCGAGCAGCGCTTCGCTCACGGCCCACAGCCGCTCGGCGACAGCACGGTCGCGAATGTGCGGCACGTAGCCGAAGCGTCGTTCACCGTCGGGCGACGGGATCGCCTCGTTGCAGTCTTCCAGGTACAGCCCGCCATGGCCTTGCAGCTCGGGCGCGGTGGCGGCCCACACGCTGGTGGCAGCCCCTTGTTCCGCGTTCTTGAAACCCGGTGGAATGGTGCCGGGCGCGTCGCCGGGTTTGATCCAACCCATGGCTTCCATCTCTTCGCGTGGCAGGTAGCGCGAAAGGCCGGTGTGGATGCCGCCCGGGTGCACCGCATTGGCGGTCAGCCCGTCCTTGGCGTGCAAGGTGTCCAGGTGCAGCGCCATCAGCGCGTTGGCGCTCTTGGCCTGGCCGTAGGCCTTCCACTTGTTGTATTCGCGGTGATCGAAATGCAGGTCGTCGAAATGGATGCCGCTGAGACGATGGCCCGTTGAGCTGAGCGCCACCACGCGGGGTGCCTCGGCCTTCAGCAGCGAGGGCAGCAGCGCGCGTGTGAGTGCGAAATGGCCCATGTGGTTGGTGCCGAACTGCGCCTCCCAGCCGTGCGTTGTGCGCGTGAGCGGGCAGGCCATGATGCCGGCGTTGTTGATCAGCACGTGCAGCGGCTCGTTGCGGGCCATCCAGGCGTCGGCAAAACGTTGCACGCTGGCGAGGTCGGCCAGGTCGAGCAGGGCCACGCGGATGTCGCGGTTGCCGGTTTCTTCACACAGCGCGTTGACGGCGGCGTCGCCTTGCGCGGCGTTGCGCACCCCGAGCGTGAGCGAGGCGCCGGCCTTCGCCAATGCGCGCGAGGTCTCCAGCCCCAGGCCCGCGGCGCCGCCCGTCACGATGATGTGGCGGCCACACAGGTCGATGCCCTCAACGACCTCGAGCGCGGTGCTCTTACGGGTGAAGCCTGAGGTGATGCGTGTGGGGGTGTTGTTGGTGCTCATGGGGTCTCCTGAAGGTGTCCTGATTTGAAAGGGCACTTTACCGCCGCTCGCTCTGGTGCGCCGGCGTGACGCTGGAGCCCGCGTTCGGCCGCCGCCACGCGCTGACGGCGCTCAGGCCATTGTTTCTTCGGCGCTCGGGATCTGCGCCAACTGCCGCAGCTCGTCGAGCGCCGGCAAGGCCGCCAGAACCTCGTCGGTGGACATGCCGAAGTCGATCAGGCAGGCCACTTCGTCGACCTCGATCGCCTTGAGCTTGTCGGTCATCTCCAGGCAGGCATCCATGGTGCCGAGCAGCGAGCTGCTGGCGTAGTAGCGCTCGAACGAGAACTCCAGTGCATCGTTCATGTCGGCTGCGCTCAAGGTCACGTCTTTCATGGCGCCCGGATTCTGGAAGAACGACACCGTCGACGCATAGTTGCCCACCAGGTTGGCCGAACTGGCCAGGTAGCGCAGCATCGGGGCCTTGACCTTGCGGCGCACCTCAGCATCGTCAACGCCCACGAAGGTGTGCAGCATCAGCGTCACCGTGCCCTGCGCGGCGTGGCCGGCGTCGCGCCAGGCCTGCCGGTAGAGGGCGATCTTGTCGGCCAGCGATTCGAGCGACTGCCCGAGCAGGTGAGTGAGGATGTTCAAGCCCATCGCGCCCGCACGCTTGAAGGTCTGCGGGTTGCCGGCGGCAGTGATCCAGATCGGCAGTGTTGTTTGAACCGGGCGCGGCATGGTGTGCAGGTGCACCGTGTCGCCAAGGGCGTTGACCGCTTCGAAGCTGCCGCCAGCCCACAGCTTGCGCAACGCTTGCACCCGCTCGAACACCAGCTCGTTGCGCCGTTCGTAGTTGCCCGGGGCGGCCAGCACGAAGTCGTTGGGGAACCAGCCCGAGGCCAGGGCCAGGTCGACCCGCCCGCCGGAAAGAAAGTCGACCATCGACCACTCTTCCACCACGCGCGCCGGGTGGTGCAAGGGCACGACCACGCTGCCCGCGCGGATGCGCACGTTGCGGGTGGTCGCGGCAAAGGCCGCCGCCATCACCGCCGGGTTGGGCGAGAGCCCGCCGAAGGCATGGAAATGCCGCTCCGGAGACCACACGGCCGAGAAGCCGTGTTCGTCGGCAAAGCGTGCGGCTTCCATCAGCAGGCGACGCTGTGCGTTGGCCTGCGGGCCGCCTTCGTCGCTGCCGAAGAAGTACAGCCCGAAGGCCAGCGGTCGGTCTTGGTGGGCGTGGAGGTCGATCTGCATGGGGTTCCTTGAGGCCTGGCCGGCATTGAAAGCGGGCCGTTCGCAGACCGGTTTGATGCAGATTAAAGACAGCGCTCGCTCCCCCTGCCTGGGGTGGCGCTGGGGGCCGGGCATTGGCTTGAGGGGGTGCGAGCGCGCGAGCGAGGGCATCTTGATGAAAGTCAAACACAGTCGTGAGCCTCGGCTTGACCATGCCCCGATCGAAAGCCAACCCAAGCTCCCGTATGGAAACCGCATCGCAAATCGCCACCCGCCTGTCCAGGGCGTCGTGCAAGAAGTTCTATGACGTCTACAACGCCTTCGAATGGCCCGAAAAGCTGCGGCAAGGTGCCTGGTGCATGCCCCCGGAGTTGCTGACGCTCTACGGCACGCCGGTCTACGACAGCCTGGACGAAGCCACCCGCCTGCGCCTGAGCCTGCACGAGCTCTCCAACCTCTTCAGCCTGGTGCTGCAAGGTGAACGCCTGCTGGTGCAAGGCCTGGCGCACCGCCTCTACAGCAGCAGCAACAACCACGAGATCACCGAGTACCTGCACCACTTCCTCGACGAGGAAAACAAGCACATGGTGATGTTCGGCGAGTTCTGCCACCGCTACATCGGCAAGGTCTACCCCGAGAAGAAACTCGCCATGCCACGCGAGTTCGCCAAGGGCCAGGAAGAAGTGGTGTTCTTCTGCATGGCCATGGTGGTCGAGGAACTGGGTGACTACTACAACGTGATGATCGCCAGAGACGAACGTGTCGACCCGCTGGTGCGCGAGATCAACAAGGTGCACCACATCGACGAAGCGCGCCACCTCGCCTTCGGCCGGCTGTATCTCGCCGAGCTGTTCGAGCGCTACAGCCCGCACTGGTCTGAGCAGCAGCTGGCCGACTTCAGGCAATGGCTGGCTGCCTACCTGAAGGCCTCGTGGGCCGACTACTACAACCCCACGGTCTACCGAGACGCCGGCATTGCCGATGCGTATGACGTGCGCCAGATGGCCGTGAGCCACCCCAGCAGCATTGCGCACCGCCAGCGCGCCTCAGACAAGCTGGTCAGCTACTTCGTCAAGACGGCCCTCTTGACCGAAACGCCGGTGCTGTGAGGCACCGAGCGGCGGCTCACTGCATCTTGCAACCCCGCGCCGGATCGGCCAGCGCTTTCACCGCCACGCCGCGCGATTCGTTGTAGACGCCCTTGGCCTCGCGCACGTACATGTCTTGCACCGGGTTGCCCGCGGCTGACAGCGTGAACTTGCCGCGTGGGCTGTCGACCGTGGTCTTGCGCATGGCGGTGGTGAGTGCGTCGCGTTGTGTGAAGTCACCCTTCACGGCGGTGAGGCCCGCACCGAGGATCTGCGCTGCGTCGTAACCCTGCACCGCGTACACATCGGCATTCGCCTTGTAGGTGAGCGCAAAGCTCTTGCGGAAGTTGTTGTTGCGCGGTGTGTTCAGGTTGTCGGCGTAGTGCAGGCCGGTGAGCACACCTTGTGCGGCTTCGCCCTGCGCTTCGAGCGTGCCGTCGGTCAGGAAGCCTGAAGCCACCAGCGGCACGGTTTTGTTCAGGCCGGCGGCGGCGTAGTCCTTGACGAACTTCACCGCACCGCCGCCCGCGAAGAAGGCGAACACCACGTCGGGTTTTTGCGCGGCGATCTCGGTCAGCAAGGCCTGGAACTCCACGTTGGGGAAGGGCACGGTCAGGTCTTTCAACACCTTGCCGCCGCCCTTCTCGAAGGCCTCGGTAAAGCCCTTTACCGTTTCGGCGCCGGCCGCGTAGTTCCAGGTGATGGTCATGGCGCGCTTGTGGCCCTTGCCGGCAGCAATCACGCCGGTGGCATAACCCGGCTGCCAGTTGCTGAACGAGCTGCGCACGATGCTGGGTGAGCACAGCGGCCCGGTGATGGCATCGGCCCCCGCGTTGGGCACGATCAGCAGCGTGTTGCTTTCCTTCGCGGCACGCGCCATGGCCAGTGCCACGCCCGAGTGCACGCTGCCCACCAGCACATCCACTTGGTCACGCTTGATCAGCTTGTTGACGTTGTCGGTGGCCTTGGACGGCTCAGACTCGTCGTCCACCTTGAAGTACTGCAGCTCACGCCCACCGAGCTTGCCGCCTTGTTCTTGCACATAGAGCTTGAAGCCGCTCTCGATCATCTGGCCCAGGCTCGCGTAGGTGCCGGTGTAGGGCAGCATGAAGCCGACCTTGAGCGGTGGCGCCTTCTGGGCCTGGGCCAGTGAGGCCATGCACAGGCAGGCGGCAACAGCAAGAAGTCTGGAGGTGGCAGGCATGCGGCGCTTTCCGGGCAGTGGTTGGTGCTGCGCAGTGTGCCAGCCCGGCGCGGGCCGCGCCCGCTTGGCTCAGTGCAGCGGCCGGGTCTTGCCCATCGCCTGCGCCATGCCGCCCCAGCGCTCCTGGAACAGCCCCGCGTCCATGGTGCGCACGTTCTTCATCACGGGCTTGAAGTCCATGTGAGCCAGCACGTCGCGCTGCAGGTCGACGCCGGGTGCGATCTCGGTCAGCTCCAGGCCGTCTTCGGTCAGGTGGAACACCGCGCGCTCGGTGATGAACAGCACCTGCTGCGTACGCTCCACCGAGCCGCGGCCGCTGAAGGTGATTTGCTCGACCTGGTTGACGAACTTCTTCACCGCGCCTTCTTTGACGATTCGCAGCGTGCCGTTCCCGATGGCCAGCTCCAGCCCATCGGCGGTGAAGGTGCCGCAAAACACCAGCTTCTTGGCACTCTGTGTGATGTTGACGAAGCCGCCACAGCCCATCGGGCGGCCGCTGAACTTGCTGACGTTCACGTTGCCACTCGCATCGGCCTGAGCCAGGCCGAGGCAGCTCACGTCGATGCCGCCGCCGTCGTAGAAGTTGAATTGCAACGGTTGTTCGATGATCGATTCGGCGTTCAGCGAGAGCGCGAAGTCGCCGCCCATCTGCGGCACGCCGCCGTTCACGCCGCTCTCCACGCTCAGCTCGAAGATGTCGCCCAGGCCTTCTTCGTGCGCCACGGCCGGCACGCCCGCGGGTACACCAATCCCAAGATTCACCACCGCACCGCGGATCAATTCGGCCGCTGCGCGGCGTGCGATCACCTTGCGTGCGTCGAGCGCCATCGGCGGCATGTCGCGCACCGGCACGCGGATGTCGCCACTCAGCGCCGGGTTGAATTGTGTGCTGATGGTCTGCATGTGGTTCTCGGGCTTGCTGATGACGAGGTGGTCAACCACCAGCCCGGGGATCTTCACCGACTTGGGGTGCAGCGAGCCGGCCTTCACGATGCGCTCCACCTGCGCGATGACGACGCCGCCACAGGCCTTCACCGCCTGTGCAACCGACAGTGTTTCGAGCAGCACGCCTTCCTTGTCGAACGAGATGTTGCCTTTTTCGTCGGCCAGCGTGCCGCGGATCAGCGCCACGTTGATCTTGGGCGAGGGATAGAACAACCACGCTTCACCCGCAAATTGCACCACCTGGTTGAGGCTCTCGGTGGTGGCCGCGTTCATCTTGCCGCCTTCGATGCGCGGGTCGACGAAGGTGCCCAGGCCCACCTTGGTCAGCAGGCCCGGCGTGCGCGCTGCCACATGCTGGGGCAGGTTGGCCAGCGAGCCTTGCGGAAAGTTGTAGGCCTCGATCTCACCGGCCATCACCATCTTCATGAGGGCCGCGCCGCACTGGCCGTAATGGCCGGCGATCATGCGTTTGAGCAAGCCGGGGTGGGCGAAGTGAACCATGCCGCCGTCGCGGCCGTTGCCGATGGCGCCCGAGGCCCAGGTGGTCAGGTTGCGTGGGTGGCCTGTCTCCAAAAACGAGGCTTCGATGGCCTTGGCGATCTCTTCTGCAAAACCCATCATGGCCAGGCCGCCCAGCCACACCGTCGAACCGTCGGGGATCAAGCCGGCCACGGCCTTGGCGTCTATCAGTTTGCTCATGGGTGTCTCGCGGGGCAGAGGGGGGAGTGCGAAGTAATTATGATATTGAACTATTTTGCCAAAACCGATCAGGGTAATTACTTAGACCATCCAGGAGTGCAAAACTTGCTGGAAGAGCAAGACACTTCTATGATCGGCGCACGCCAAAGTAGTTGTATTTCTTAACTAAATGACAAACTGCCGCAATGAGCACTGAATTCCACCCCGTGTCTGGCCTGCTGGCCACGCTGAACCTGCTGCAGGTCAGCCAGGCGGGTGCCGTGGTGCACATCCGCCTCAATC
>JACMKW010000618.1 GCA_014379885.1 Rhizobacter sp. | reverse complement strand
GCCAGGGCATGCGCGTGGAGCTGGCGCGCGCCTGCGAGGTGCTGGCCGGGGTGCGCAGGGATGCGTCAGCGCAAGAGCGTGCCGAGCGGCTGTGGCACGACATGCGGGCCGAGCCGGTGATGGCGCGCATGGGGTGATCAGCCGCGCCGCGCCGCTTCAATCGCAGCGATGTCGATCTTTCTCATCGTCATCATGGCGTTGAACGCGCGCTTGGCCACCGCGGGGTTGGGGTCGGCGATCGCGGCCGTCAGGGCACGAGGCGTGATCTGCCACGACAGCCCCCATTTGTCTTTGCACCAGCCGCACTCGCTTTCCTGCCCGCCGTTGTTGACGATCGCATTCCACAAGCGGTCTGTTTCAGCCTGATCGTCAGTCGCCACCTGGAACGAAAAAGCCTCGGTGTGCTTGAACGCGGGGCCGCCATTCAGGCCGAGGCACGGAATGCCCAGCACCGTGAACTCGACCGTCAACACATCGCCTTGCTTGCCCGAAGGGTAGTCACCAGGCGCGTGATACACGGCGCCCACCTTGCTGTCCGCGAAGGTTTCGGCATAGAACTTCGCGGCTTCCAGTGCGCCACCGTCGTACCAAAGACAAATCGTGTTTTTGCTGACCATCTTGCTTCTCCTGAGTGGGGGTGAAAGGGTACGCTCTGGCCGCAAAATCGGCCGAGCGGAAATCGTAAGCGCCACGCCATCAAGCTGACGGCCGACGTGGGCTTTCAGGGTGAGACGAATGCACCTGCGAACCGAAGTTGACCTTCGAGCGCGCCTTGTCGGCCAGATCGCCGCTGGCGACGTAGGCCTGCCCAGCTTTGCGCACCCGCTGGCATGACATCTTCAGGACCAGCTCTCTCATCGCCTCTCCTCACAGAACACAAATTGTTCTGTTCAGGTTCTCGACGAACGAGCGCACCCGATTTCGACAGGCCGCCGAATATTTTTTGGCCACCCCCTGATCCGTAATGACGATGAGCGCCCCAAACCGCCAGTTTGTCAGCGAGCCGGTCGCTTGCCCGTGAACACCGCCAGTTGATCGTCGAAAGCCCGCTGGTAGGCGGGGCGCGCTTCGCCGCGGGCGACATAAGCGGCGAGGTTCGGGTACTTCTCCACTTCACCCGATCCGCTCAACCTGCGCAGCACCGTGACCATCAGCAAGTCGCCGGCGCTGAAGGCCCCGTCGAGCCAATCGGCATGCCCGAGCCGGCTTGAAAGTTCGCCCAGCCGTGCCCGCACGCGCTCTTCGAGCACAGGCATGCGCTCCAGGTGCCACGGCTTGTCGTGTTCGAAGAGCTTGGCCATGCCGTATTCAACGATCGGCGGCTCCATGGTGCTGAGTGCGGCGAACATCCATGCGATCGCCCGCGCCCGGGCATTCATATCGTCGGGCAGCAGCCCCGCATGGCGCTGCGCAACATGCAACACGATCGCCCCCGACTCGAAGAGGGCGAGCTCGCCTTCTTCGTAGGTCGGAATCTGGCCGAACGGGTGAAGCGCCCGATGCGCGGGCTCTTTCATCTCACTGAACGAGACGAGTCGCACGCCGTACGGCTGGCTCACTTCTTCGAGCGCCCAGCGAACGCGCATGTCGCGCGCCAGGCCTCTGCCGCGATCTGGCGACCGTTCAAAAGCGGTGATGGTGGGGGTCATTCAAACGCTCCTTGTGATGGCATGAAAGTATCGTGCCTCACGTTCGCGGCAAGCGCTGTCGCGGCATGTCGGCTTGTGCATCGCATGCATCGAAACGAATTTTTGCAGCGCTGCCGTATCCTGCGCAGTCAACGACTGAGCCGACCGGCCCCGTTCATGAAACCCAAGCCCAACCACAAACCCCAAGTCTTGATCATCGGCTGCGGCTTCGGTGGCCTCGAAGCCGTGCGCGTGCTCTCCAAGGCCGCGGTCAACATCGTCCTCATCGACCGCACCAACCACCACCTGTTCCAGCCGCTGCTGTACCAGGTAGCCACCGCCGGCCTGAGCGCGCCGGCCATCTCGGCGCCCATTCGGCACATCTTGCGGCGCGAGATGCGGCGCGGCAACCTCACCGTGCTGCAGGCCGCGGTGACGGCCATCGACGCTGCCGACCGCTCGGTGGTGCTCGACGACGGCGAACGCCTTGACTACGACCATCTCATCGTCGCCGCGGGTGCCACCCACAGCTACTTCGGGCACAACGACTGGGCCCGGCACGCACGCGGCCTCAAAACGCTGGCCGATGCCTTCAGCATCCGCGCCCAGGTGATCGGTGCCTTCGAGCGGGCCGAGCGTTGTGCCAACCCGATTGAGCGCGCCACCTGGATGAGCTTCGTGGTGGTGGGCGCCGGCCCCACGGGGGTGGAGATGGCGGGCACGCTGAGCGAGATTGCGCAGCACACCTTGTCGAATGAGTTTCGGCGCATCGACTCCAAGCACGCGCGGGTCGTGCTGCTCGAAGGCTCCGACAAGGTGCTGGGCAGCTTCGTGCCGGCCTTGCAGCAGCGCGCCCGCGAGCAGCTCAAGCGCCTGCGCGTGGACGTGCGCACCGGCAGCAAGGTGATCGCCATCGACGAATCCGGCGTCAGCTACCAATCGCTGGAAGGTGACGTGCAGCTCACCCACCACGTGCCCAGCCGCACCGTGATCTGGGCCGCCGGCGTGCAGGGCTCGCCGCTAGGCAAAACGCTGGCAGCCACCGCCGGCGCCACGCTCGACCGCGCCGGGCGCGTGATCGTGGGGCCTGACCTCAGCCTGGCCAACCACCCCGAGATCGCCGTCATTGGTGACCTCGCCGCCGCGCAAAGCCACGGCGTGGGCACCCCCACG
>JACMKW010000617.1 GCA_014379885.1 Rhizobacter sp. | reverse complement strand
GCGTCGTCCACCGAGAGCGTGGTCTGGGTCACGACGGCCAGCTTGTCGGCCTGGCGAACCTCGACGGTCGCGACATCGGCCACATCCTCGACCAGGTAGATGCCTTCGGTCAGCTGGCCCATGGTGCCTTCAACTTCGGGGTGGCCCTTGTGGCCGATCATGATGAAGTCGTAGCCCTCCTTGTGCAGCTTGGCCACTTCCACATGCACCTTGGTCACCAGCGGGCAGGTGGCGTCGAACACGCTGAAACCGCGCGCATCGGCCTCTTTGCGCACCGCTTGCGACACACCATGCGCACTGAACACCAGCGTGGCGCCAGGCGGCACATCGGCCAGGTCTTCGATGAAGATCGCGCCCTTGGCCTTGAGGTCGTTGACCACATAGGTGTTGTGCACGATCTCGTGGCGCACGTAGATGGGTGCGCCGAACTTGGCGAGCGCACGTTCGACGATCTCGATGGCACGGTCGACCCCCGCGCAAAAACCACGTGGCTCGGCGAGCAGCACTTCGTCCAGGCCACTCATCACAACACCCCGATCACGTGCACTTCAAACGTCACCGGCTGACCAGCGAGCGGGTGGTTGAAGTCGAACAGCAACCAGTCGCTGCCCACCTCACGCACCACGCCTGCGTAGGCGCCCTGCCCGTCGGGCGTGGGGAACTGCACCACGTCGCCCAGGCCATACTTTTCGTCGGGGTCGCCCAGCTGGTGCAGCAGGCTGAGCTTCACACGTTGCAGCATGTCGGGGTTGCGCTCGCCAAAGGCCTCGCCCGCGGCCAGCTGAAACGAGGTGCGTGTGCCTTCGGCCAGGCCCACCAGCCGCGCTTCCACAGCCGGTGCCAGCTCACCCGAACCCAACGACAGCGTGGCGGGCTTGTCGGCAAAGGTGTTGATGATGTCGGCGCCATCGGGGCCGCTGAGGCGGTAGTGCAGGGTCAGGAACGAGCCCTGCTGCACGTGATTGACAACGTGGTTCAATGAAATTCCTTGAATAGACTCACCGCGAATTTTAGGTGCCCCGCCCACATGGTGCTCAAAGACCTTCCCCCAGACGCCCGCCCTCGTGAAAAGCTGCTCAAGCGGGGGGCCGATGCATTGGCCGACGCCGAGCTGATCGCCCTGCTGCTGCGCACAGGCTTCAAGGGCACCTCGGTGCTGACGCTCGCCCAGCACATGCTCACCGAATTCGGCGGCTTGACCGGCCTGCTGCAGGCCCAGCCCGATGACTTGAAGCGCATCAAGGGCCTGGGGCCAGCCAAGCGCGCCGAAATGATTGCCGTGCTGGAGCTGGCGCGCCGCTCGCTGGCCCAAGAGCTGATGCAGCGGCCGGTGTTCGACTCACCCACGCGCGTGAAAGACTATCTGCGGCTGCAGATCGGTTCTCGCGGCTACGAGGTGTTCGTCGTGCTGTTCCTCGATGCGCAGAACCGGTTGATCCGCACCGAAGAAATGTTCCGCGGCAGCCTCACGCAAACCAGCGTCTACCCACGCGAGGTGCTCAAGCGCGCGCTGGAGCTGGGCGCCGCTGCGGTGCTGCTGGCGCACAACCACCCTTCGGGCGCGGCCGAGCCGTCCAAAGCCGATGAGTACCTCACACAGACGCTGAACAAGGCACTGGCCCTGATCGACGTGCGTGTGCTCGACCATTTGGTGGTGGGCCAGGCCGAGGTGGTGTCGTTCGCGGAGCGGGGGTTGATGTGAAGAAGGCGCGCAGCCTGCAAGAACTGGCCGGCCTGAAGAACGCCTTGCAGCAGGCGCAGCGCGAGGCCGAGGCGCTGGCCGCGCGAAAGCGCGAAGCCGCGTTGCGTGACAAGCGTGAACGAGAGCTGTTCTCGGCCACCGTCGGGCGCGTGCAACCGGTGCCCGACAAACAGCGCGCCCACACCGCCCCGCAGCCGCCCGAACCCGAACCCAAGCAGCGCCAGCGCGATGAACGCGCCGCGCTGCGCGAAACCATCTCCGACGAATTCAACGTCGAGTCGCTGCTGGAAACCGACGAGGCACTCTTCTACCGTCGCCCCGACATCGGCCTCGACGTGGTGCGCAAACTGCGGCGTGGTGGCTGGACGATTCAGGCGCAGGTCGACCTGCATGGTTTGCGGCGCGACGAAGCCCGCGAACGGCTGGCTGACTTCGTGCGGGAGTCGGTGGCGCAGCAGCTGCGCTGTGTGCGTGTGGTGCATGGCAAAGGCCTGGGCTCACCGGGGCGAGAGCCGGTGCTCAAGGGGCGCGTGCACAGCTGGCTGGTGCAGAAGCAGGAAGTGCTGGCGTTTGTGCAGGCGCGTCCGGCGGAGGGTGGCAATGGGGCGCTGGTGGTTCTATTGCGTCCACACACAAACCGTTCAGCCTGACCCTTCGACAAGCTCAGGACAGGGTCCGCTTCGCGGATCGAAGGCTTGCTCAGGCTGTGCCGGGCCGTCTATACCTCAGGCTGAGCGGGTGGAATCATGCTGAGCGGGTTGCGGGTCAGGCGGCGCGGTTTTTGATTCACGCGCCGTGTTGGTTGCGCATCCAGTCGGCCGTCTTGAAAAACGATTCTTCCAATCGCGCCACCAGCGCAGAGTCAAGCGCCACCTCCACCATCGCCTGCTTCATGCAAACCATCCACTGATCACGCTCGGCAATGCCAATGGCAAACGGCAGATGCCGCGCCCGCAGAAACGGATTTCCAAAGCGTTCGACATAGTGGTCGGGCCCGCCCAGCCAGCCGCACAAGAACCAGAACAGCTTGTCGCGTGAGCCTTCCAGCGTGCTTGGGTGCATGGCGCGGATGCCGGCAAAAGCCGGCTCCAGGTCCATCAGGTCGTAGAAGCGGTCGACGAGTGAGCGCACGGCGGTTTCGCCACCCACCCATTCAAACGCTGTGGCCTGCTTGCTCGGCTCTGCCATCAAGGTGTGGCGATCAAGGCGTGGCGAGCTTGGCGGCAATGGCCACGATGCCCTTGGCAGCTTCACAGCCAGGCAGGGTCACCAGCAGCAGTTGGCGCTTTTGCACGGCTTCACGCACGGCCGTGTCGGTGGGTATCTCGCCCAGCAACTCCAGCTTCACCGGGGCGCTGCCTTCAGGAAGCGACGGCGACACAAACCGGTCGACCACCTGCTGCAACTGGCCGCGAATGACACGCCCTTCGCCCGCACGGCTGACCTGATTGACCACCAGCGAGATGGCGCTGCGTTGTTGCTGTGTGGCCAGCACCTTGATGGTGGCGTAGGCGTCGGTGAGCGAGGTGGGTTCGGGCGTGGCCACCACCAGCACTTCGGTGGCGAGTGACACGGCGAACAACACCACGTCGGAAATGCCGGCGCCGGTGTCAAGCAAGATGCGGTCGAAGCGCGGCGCCACCAACTCGATGATCTTGAGCAACTGCTCGCGCACCTCGGCGGTGAGCCGCGAATACTCCACCAGGCCCGAGCCCGCCAGCAGCACCGAGAAACCGCCCGGCGCGGGCAGGATGGCGTCTTCGAGCGTGGCCTTGCCGGTGAACACGTCGTGCAAGGTGATCTTGGGGAAGAGGTTCAACACCACGTCGAGGTTGGCCAGGCCGAGGTCAGCGTCGAGCACCAGCACCCGCTCGCCGCGGCGCGCCAGCGCGGCGGCCAGGTTGGCCGACACAAAAGTCTTGCCCACGCCGCCCTTCCCGCTGGTCACGGCCAATATACGGGCAGTCATGACGACTCCCCGCTCGCCGGGTACGGCGATCGACCCTCCGCGAGGGTCGGGCCTTGCTTGGGGCGGCCCGGCGCTGCGGCCCGAATGCGACAAGTTGTCGTGGGAGTGGTCATGCGTTACTCAAGATCCTGAAACTGCGAGACGGCGAACAGCAACCCCTTCTCTTCGGCACTCACCATCGAAACAGGAGGCATTTCCAGGCAGGCACGGTTGCGGCCTTCGGTCTTCGCGCGGTAGAGCTGCTGGTCGGCACGCTCGATCCACAGCGCGGCGGAAGAACGCACCCACTGCGGCGCAAAAGCACCCCCCAGGCTGATGGTGACCTTGAGCGTCTCGCTGATGTTGATGGCTACTTCGCGCTGCTCGACCTTGCGGCGAATGCGCTCGGCCACGGTTTGTCCGAAAGCAGGCGGGCAGTTGGGCAGGATGATGGCGAACTCTTCACCACCAAAACGCGACACCGTGTCCATCGGGCGCACACAGTCCATCAGAGACTGCGCCACCGCCTGAATCACCAGGTCGCCCGCGGCGTGGCCATGGGTGTCGTTGACCAGCTTGAAGCGGTCGATGTCACACATCAGCACCAGGGCCGGCTCGCCCGCACGCGCCACACGGTCAACTTCGCGCGCCAGGGCCAGCTCGAACTGGCGTCGGTTGGCCAGGCCAGTGAGCGGGTCGCGGCTGGAGAGGTCGCACAGGGCGTCGATCACTGCCTGCAGCCAAGCAGCCGAGCCCACCTCGTTGAGGTCGGGCAGCGGGTGACCAGACTGCGTGAGCAATTGCAGCGCCGCCCCCAGCTTGAGTTGGGAGGGTTCGGTGGGCGCGGGTGGGGTGGACACAGGCACTTGGGTTGCGGGCCAGTCTAGCAGCGGCCCCCAGACACGCCGGCGCCGAGTTGAAACGTGAATACCTGCCAACTTGAGGTTTTGCCGCGCCTCAAGCCCAGCAGACTTCCAACCGATAAACCCCAGAGAGCCCGTGCCGCTGTCTGGTGGGCAAGAACAACACGCCCCCTGTCTGGAGCCCTGCATGAGTGCTGCTACACCCGCCGAACTCGCCGCCTTGCGCAACGCCGTGGGCGTTGACAGGGCAGAACAGGAGTTCAGCTTCAATGCAGCCGACTTCGAGCGCGTGCGAGAGTTGATTTACAAGCACGCCGGCATCAGCCTGCACGCCGGCAAGCAGGCCATGGTTTACAGCCGCTTGTCGCGCCGGCTTCGCGAAACCGGCCAGCGTTCGTTCGGCCAGTACCTGCAGTCGCTGGAGAGCACGGCCGCGAGCGACCCGGAGTGGCAAGAATTCGTCAACTGCCTGACCACCAACCTCACCTCGTTCTTTCGCGAAGAGCATCACTTTCACGCGCTGGCCACGGACCTGAAAGCGCGCGCTGGCCAAAACCTGCGCATCTGGTGCAACGCCGCCTCCACCGGCGAAGAACCGTATTCGATTGCAATGACTTGCGCCGAAGCGCTGGGCGCCAGTGGCTCGGTGAAGATCGTGGCCAGTGACATCGACACCAAGGTGCTGGCCACCGCCGGCCGCGGTGTGTATGGCGCCGATGCGCGCGGCCTCTCGCCCGAGCGGCTGCGCGCCCACTTTCTGCGCGGCAAAGCTGCCAACAGCGGCTCTATCCGCGTGAAGCCCGAGCTGGCACGTGTGATCGAGTTTCGCTCGCACAACCTGATGGACTTGCGCTGGTCGCTGGGCGACCCGTTCGACATCGTGTTCTGCCGCAATGTGATGATTTATTTCGACGCCCCCACGCAGCGCCGCGTGCTGGAGCGCATTCATGGCGTGATGAAGCCCAAGAGCCTGCTGTTCGTCGGCCACTCCGAGAATTTCACCGAATCCAAAGACCTGTTCCGCTTGCGTGGCAAGACGGTTTACGAGCGGGTTTGAGTGTGCATTCGTCCGCAGCCACTCAAGCCCACCCCACTCCACACCGATATCGGGACACCATGGCCTTGATCTCTTCTTCGACCCCTGCCGCCGGCTCGCGCCTGGAGCGGCTCAAGGCCCAGCCTCGCAAGCCTGGCGAGGCTTCGTTCTTTTTCTACGACGCGCACTTCAAGAACGACGCAGTGAAGATCTTGCCCGGCGAATACTTCGTGCACGAAGAAGACATGCTGATCATGACCACGCTCGGCTCATGCATCGCCGCCTGCCTGTACGACCGCAACGCCAAGGTTGGCGGCATGAACCACTTCATGCTGCCCGACGGCGCCGGCGACTCGGGCCGCTACGGCTCCTACGCGATGGAGTTGCTGATCAACGAGATGATGAAGCGTGGCGCGCAGCGCTCGACCATGGAAGCCAAGGTCTTCGGCGGCGGCCAAGTCGTTGCCGGCATGACCACCATGAACGTGGGCGAGCGCAACACCAACTTCGTGATGGACTATCTGAAGACCGAACGCATTCCGGTGGTGTCGAAAGACGTGCTCGACGTGTACCCGCGCAAGGTGTGCTTCCTGCCGGGCAGCGGCAAGGCCATGGTCAAGCGCCTGGCGCCCACCAACACCGAAGCCTTGCTGGCGCAAGACCGCGCAGCGGCGCAAAAGGCCGTGCCAGCCAACACCGGCGGCGGCTCGGTCGATCTGTTCTGAGCACAACGAAAAATTCGGGGACAAGAGAGAACAACATGGCAAAAACTCGTGTGGTGGTGGTGGACGACTCGGCCTTGGTGCGCAGCCTGCTCACCGAGATCATCAACCGGCAGCCCGACATGGAATGCATCGGTGCCGCGGCCGACCCGCTGGTGGCACGCGAAATGATCCGCACCCTGAACCCCGACGTGATCACGCTCGACGTGGAAATGCCGCGCATGGACGGCATCGACTTCCTCTCCAAGCTGATGCGCCTGCGTCCGATGCCGGTGGTGATGGTGTCCACGCTGACCGAGCGGGGTGCCGACGTGACCCTGCGCGCGCTGGAACTCGGTGCCGTCGATTTTGTCGCCAAGCCAAAGATCGGTGTCGCCGACGGCCTGCGCCTGCTGGCCGAAGACATCACCGACAAGGTTCGCATCGCCGCCAAGGCGCACATCCGCAAAACGCATGTGCCGGCAACTGCTGTGGCTGGCAGCCCTGCCGCTGCGGCGCGGCCTGCAGCACCTATCGCCTCACTGGGCCGGCTGTCCACCGAAAAGATCATCTTCATCGGCGCCTCGACCGGTGGTACCGAAGCCACCAAGGAAGTGCTGATGAATCTGCCGCCCGACTGCCCGGCGGTGGTGATCACGCAGCACATGCCGCCCGGCTTCACCAAGAGTTACGCCGCGCGGCTCGACGGCCTGTGCAAGATCCGCGTGGCCGAAGCGCGCGACGGAGAGCGCATCTTGCCGGGCCATGCCTACATCGCACCCGGTGGCTTTCACCTGAGCGTGGAGCGCAGTGGGGCCAACTACATCGCCCGCGTGCAAGACGGTGACCCGGTGAACCGCCACAAGCCTTCGGTCGAAGTGCTGTTCAAGTCGGCCGCCCGCGTGGTGGGCCCCAATGCGCTGGGCATCATGCTCACCGGCATGGGTGCCGACGGCGCCAAGGCCATGAAGGAGCTGCGCGACGCCGGCAGCTACAACTACGTGCAAGACGAAGCCAGCTGCGTGGTGTTTGGCATGCCGCGCGAAGCCATCAACGCGGGCGCGGCACATGAAGTGCTGCCGTTGACGCAGATTGCGCCCAAGCTCATCGAGCGGCTGCGCAGCACCTCGGGGTTGTCGACCAACCGGGTCTAAGGCAAGAAGAGCGACTGCAAATCGCTCAGAAAGTCGAAACCGCGCGGCGTGGGTTGCGCCCATTGCAGGTCGCGGGTCATCCAGCCTTTCGCCTCGGCCTCATCCAGCGCTCGCCGCAACACCGTCAGGGGCAGGCCGGTGCGCTCGGTGAAGCGGGCCAGCTCAAAGCCCTCTTTCAGCCGCAGCGCGTTCAACATGAATTCGAAAGGCAGCTGGTCGCGCGGCACTTCCTCGTCTTGCGTGATCGCCGCACTCGCCATCGCCTGGTCCATGTACTTGGCCGGGTCGCGGTAGCGCGTTTGCCGCACCACACGGTGCGGGAAGCTGAGCTTGCTGTGCGCACCCGCACCAATGCCGAGGTAATCACCGAACTGCCAGTAGTTGAGGTTGTGCACGCAGCGGTGGCCAGGGCGGGCGAAGGCAGACACCTCGTAGCGCTCGAGGCCCGAAGCGGCAGCCTGCTCGGTGATGATGTCGAGCATGTCGAAGGCGGTGTCGTCGTCGGGCAAGGATGACGCACCAGCGGGCGGATGCTTGGCGAAGAAGGTGTTCGCTTCAATCGTCAGGTGGTAGATCGACAGGTGCGGCGGCTTGTAGCCCAGCGCCTGCTGCAAGTCAGCGCGCAGTTCGTCCGGCGTCTGCCCAGGCAGCGCGTACATCAGGTCAATGTTGAAGGTGTCGAACGCGTCGCGCGCTTCTTCCACTGCCGCACTCGCCTGCGCAGCATCGTGCACACGGCCGATGGCTTGCAGCTTCGCGTCGTTGAAGCTTTGCACGCCGATGGACAGGCGCGTCACGCCGGCTGCGCGGTAGCCGCGAAAGCGATCCTTCTCGAAAGTACCGGGGTTGGCTTCCAGCGTGATCTCGCAACCGGGCTCCAACGGCAGGCGGGCGCGGATGTCAGTGATCAACTGATCGATGCTGGCTGGTGAAAACAGACTGGGCGTGCCGCCGCCGATGAAGATGCTGTGCACCCGGCGGCCCCAGATGAAGGGCAGCGCGGCTTCGAGGTCTGCGCGCAATGCGTCGAGGTAGCGCGCCTCTTGGACAGCCCCCTTCTGCTCATGTGAGTTGAAGTCGCAGTACGGGCACTTCTTGATGCACCAGGGGAGATGCACGTACAGCGACAGTGGGGGCATCGCGCCGAGGCTGAGCACGCCGAGCCGCATGTAGCGCGCCAGCAGGTCGGGTGCGGCTTCCACACCTGACGCCGGCACGATAGGAATATCAGCCAAGGCGCCAGACCTCGCGCATCAGCGCCAGCATCTGGCGCGATGCGATGGCGCGGTGGCTGTGGGCGTTCTTCACTTCAAGGCTCAGCTCGGCCACGCTCTGGTTCAGTGAGGGGATAAACAGCAGGGGGTCATAACCAAAGCCGCTCTGGCCACTCGCTGCAGAAAGCACCTCACCCTCCCAGCGGCCGAATGCAATCAGCGGCTCCGGGTCGTCAGCCGCCCGCACGGCCACCAAGGCGCTGACAAAGCGCGCCCGGCGGTCTGCCTGCGACGCCATCTTCTCCAACAGCACCTGGTTGTTCTCGTCATCGCTCTTGGGCCGGCCAAACAGCGTGGCATAGCGCGCCGACAGCACGCCCGGCGCGCCACCGAGCGCATCGACACACAAACCCGAGTCATCGGCAATGGCAGCCGCGCCCGCGTGCTGGGCAGCGTGGCGCGCCTTGGCCAGCGCGTTCTCGATGAAGGTGCAGTGAGGCTCTTCAGCCTCGCTGATGCCCAGACTGCCCTGGGTCACCAGTTCCACGCCCAGCGGTGCAAACAAAGTCTGCAGCTCAGCCAGCTTCTTGGCGTTGTTGGACGCCAGTACCAGGTGCACGCTCTTACTCCCTGACTTCAGCTTCCGAGCGCCGCGCGCTGCGCGGCCACCAGTTCGCGAATGCCCTTGTCGGCCAGGCCCAGCAACGCATCCATCTCCTTGCGCGAGAAGGCAGCGCCTTCGGCCGTGCCCTGCACTTCGACAAAGCCACCGGCTGCCGTCATCACCACGTTCATGTCGGTGTCGCAGGCCGAGTCTTCGATGTATTCGAGGTCGAGCAAGGGCGTGCCTTCGACGATGCCCACCGAGATCGCGGCCACCGCGTCGCGAATGGGCGACTCGGTGAGCTTGCCCTGGCTCTGCAGCCAGCGCACTGCATCGACCGCGGCCACGTAGGCGCCGGTGATGGCCGCAGTACGCGTGCCGCCGTCGGCCTGGATCACGTCGCAATCGAGGTTGATGGTGCGCTCGCCCAGCTTCTTGAGGTCGAACACGCAGCGCAACGAACGGCCGATCAGGCGCTGGATCTCTTGCGTGCGCCCGCTCTGCTTGCCGCGCGCGGCTTCGCGGTCACTGCGGGTATGGGTGGCACGCGGCAGCATGCCGTACTCGGCCGTCACCCAGCCTTCGCCGCTGCCGCGTTTGTACGGTGGCACCTTTTCTTCGACCGAGGCGGTGCACAACACTTTGGTCTCACCGAAAGAAATCAGTACAGAACCCTCGGCGTACTTGGTGTATTGGCGGGTGATGGTGACCGGACGCAAAGCATCCGCAGCACGACCCTGCGTGCGTATGAAACTCATGACTGAACCTTTCAGGATTTCTTTTGGGACGAGCGCCGGATGGCCTCGTTGATCTCGCGGATCGAGCGCTCGATTTCAGCTTCATCGAGCTCGTCCGGAGGTTCCTGGCCGAGCACGCTCGCCTGGATGGTGGACGCAAAGACCTCTTCGCCCAGCGTCTGCGTGGAGATGGCGCTGTGGCTGTCGCCGTCTTCGGCTGATTCCCACTCCACTGCCAGCACCGAGACGTTGTCGCTCTTGGCGCCGCCATTGCGCAGCGCCTGCTCGACCAACTCGGGCACCGCATCGGCGATCGTGTTCTTGCCGAGCTGTTCGGTGATCTCGGCGTCGGTCACGGTGCCCCACAGGCCGTCGGAGCACAGCAGCAGACGGTCACCGCTTTGCAGCAGCAGCGGGCCCACGGTGTCGACCACCGGCTTGCCCGGGCTGCCCAGGCAGGTGAACAGCACGTTGCGGTTGAAACGCTCGCCCATGGGCACCACATGGCTCATGGTTTCTTGCAACTCGGAATACGAGTGGTCGCGGGTGCGCGCCACCAGCTTTTCACCACGCACCAAGTACAGCCGCGAATCGCCGCAATGCGCCCAGTAGGCCGAGTTGCCTTGAAGCACACAGGCCACAACGGTGGTGCGCGGCGTGTCGATCAGCGCCTTTTGCGTGGCATAGCGCAGCAACTGGTGATGGCCGGCAATGATGGCTTCGTGCAAGAAGCGCATCGGATCTTTCAGCGTTGGCTTGGCATCGCGCTGGAACATTGCAGCCAGCGTCTGCAACGCAAGCTGTGACGCCACTTCGCCTTCAGGGTGGCCACCCATGCCGTCAGCCAAGGCGAACAGACCCGAATCGCGCGTGTAGCAATAGCCCATGCGGTCTTCGTTCTTCTCCCGGCCGCCCTTGCGACTGACTTGATAAACCGTGAATCGCATGGTGCTCACGCCTTGGCGCCGGTGGTCAGGTTTTCAAGCTGCAGCTTGAGCCGCTCGCTGAAACTGAGTTTGGTGTAGCGGCGCTCGGTTTCGCGCGCCAGCTCTTTTTGCAACGAGAACACGCTCTGCGGGCGCGACAAAGGGTCAAGCGACATGCACCACTCGGTCACTTCGATCAGGTTGTCGGAGTACACATTGCGCAGTCGTGAAAGGCTCAGCGCCAGGCGGTCTTTTTCAATGCGCTGCGGTGCATCGTTGGGCGGATAGCCCTGCATGCAGGCGTAGATGCAGGCGCCCACTGCGTAGATGTCGGTCCAGGGGCCCAGCGTGCCGTCTCGGCGGTACATCTCTGGCGCAGCAAAACCCGGCGTGTACATCGGGCGGATGAAGTTGCCTTCCTTGCTCAGCACTTCGCGCGCAG
>JACMKW010000616.1 GCA_014379885.1 Rhizobacter sp. | reverse complement strand
TTGAAAAGTTTGTATGTTTGATGATAGAATCCAAGACTTCCTGAAATGCCCAGGTGGCGGAATTGGTAGACGCACTAGTTTCAGGTACTAGCGGGTAACTCCGTGGAGGTTCGAGTCCTCTCCTGGGCACCAAGATAGAGATGAAAAGACAAAAGGCCTGCACGCAAGTGCGGGCCTTTTTGTTTGGTGGTGTGAGTCGTGCAAGTCCGTGAGGTCACGGGCTGCATTATTCGTACGTTTGCCGTCAAATCGCAAACTTCTTTGCCAGGCCTTCGGGCCGCAACTCGTCGTACTCTTCGAACGGCTGATGGATCCAAGGGCTGGTCGGCAGCAATTCAACATAGTAGTCGGGTGTGTAGCTCGACACGCCCTTGGTCCAGATCACCGCCGAGCGCAGCTCGCTGATGGCCGGCATGCTGCGCAGGCGGTCAACCACGGCGCGCAAGGTCACCCCCGAATCAGCCAGGTCATCGACCAGCAGCACCCGGCCTGCCAGCTCACCCTTGGGGAGGGTGATGTACTTCGCCATGTCGAGCCGGCCCTGGATCGTGCCGGCCTCTGCGCGATAGGAACTGGTCGACATGATGCCCAGAGGCTTGTCGAACACGCGGGACAACACATCGCCCGGTCGCATGCCGCCACGCGCCAGGCAAAGAATCTGGTCGAACTCCCACCCCGATGCGTCGATCTTGAGCGCCAGGCGCTCAATCAGCATGTGGTACTCGTCCCAAGAAACGTAGAGATGTTTGCCGTCGTCGGTCAGCATGTTGGATCCTTGGGGCTTCAGGCCTGATAAGGGTGGCGCAGCAGAATCGTGTGATCACGATCCGGCCCCGTGGACACCATGTCGATCGGTGCCCCGATGAACTGCTGCACACGCTCAAGATAGCGGCGCGCGTTCAGCGGCAGCTTGTCCCACTCGGTGATGCCGGCAGTCTTTTCTGCCCAGCCCGGGAAGGTGTCGTAGATGGGCACACAGGCTTCGATGTCGTCAGCGTCGAGCGGCAGGATGTCGACACGTTTGCCATGAAGCTCGTAGCCCACGCACACTTTGATTTCGGGCAAACCGTCGAGAACATCGAGCTTGGTGATGCACAGGCCCGAGATGCCGTTGATGATGATCGAGCGCTTGAGCAGCGCAGCATCGAGCCAACCACAGCGGCGCGGCCGACCGGTGACGGTGCCACGCTCCTGGCCCACGGTCGACAAATGGTGGCCCACGGTGCCCGGGGTGTCCATGTCGAGCTCGGTCGGGAACGGGCCGCTGCCCACGCGCGTGGTGTAGGCCTTGGTGATGCCGAGGATGTAGTGCAGAAAATCAGGGCCCACACCCGCACCGGCCGACGCATTGCCCGCCACGCAGTTGCTGGAGGTCACATATGGGTAGGTACCGTGGTCGATATCGAGCAAAGTGCCCTGTGCACCTTCAAACAGGATGTTGGCCCCCTGCTGGTGTGCAGTGAAAAGCAGGTAGCCCACATCGGCCAGCATGGGCTTGAGCTGTTCGGCTACTTTCATCGCGTGATCAAAGATGGGCTGGAATTCAAGCGGCTTGGACTTCAGGTAACCCGACAGCGCAAAGTTGTGGAGCTCCAGCAGCTCATGCAGCTTCTTGGCGAAGCGCTCGGGGTGCTTGAGGTCTTGTGCGCGCATCGCACGCCGGGCCACCTTGTCTTCATAGGCCGGGCCGATGCCCTTGCCAGTGGTGCCGATCTTGCCGGCGCCACTGGTCTCGCGCAGTGCCTCACGCGCCTTGTCCACTTCCACATGGAAAGGCAGGATCAGCGGGCACGATTCGCTGACGTAGAGGCGCGAGCGCACTTCCACGCCAATGGCTTCCAGGCGCTCGATCTCGCTCAGCAAATGGCTGGGGTCGACCACAACGCCATTGCCGATGTAGCAGGCCACGCCTTCTCGCATGATGCCCGACGGGATCAATTGCAAAGCGGTCTTGACTCCCTTGATCACCAGTGTGTGGCCGGCGTTGTGCCCCCCCTGAAAACGAACCACTGCCTGGGCGTGGTCGGTCAACCAGTCGACGACCTTGCCCTTGCCTTCGTCACCCCACTGGGTGCCCACCACGACCACGTTGTGGCCGCTGCGCTTTTGTTGCATTGCTAAATGTCCGTTGCTTGGAGAAATTTGGGAGGCCGGCGTCAGAGTGGGCGCACGAACCATTGGCCGTTGACCGAAGCCAACTCGCGATCACAGGCGAATTCTTCGCCTTCGTGCTCATGGCCAGGCAGGATGCACACCACCGACTCGCCCTGCTCGCGCAGGCGCCGAATGGCAGCGCGCAAACCCGCGTCTTCACCCCACGGCGCGCGGATCGCCGGGCGCATGGTGCGTGGCGGTGTGAGCAGCACAAGTTGCTTCAGATCCATGCTGAAACCGGCCGCCGGGCGGTTGCGGCCGAACACCGCCCCCACCTCGTCGTAACGACCACCACGCACGATGGCGTCGCAGGAACCCGCCGCATAGACCGCGAAGCGTGCTCCGCTGTAGTAGGCATAGCCACTGAGGTCAGCCAGGTCAAAGCCGACGCGCACATCGGGGTAGGCTTGCTGCAGGTGCTGGGCCAGCCAGGCCAGGTCGTCGAGCGCTGCGTTGATCAAGGGGTGCGATGGCAACTCGCGCCGTGCTGCGAGCAAGACGTCTTCTCCGCCATAAAGGCGAAGCAGAGCCAGCAACCCGTTTCGCGCTGGCATCGGTAGTGCACTCGCCAGCGATTCGATGGCGGCCAGATCCTTGGCCGCCAGCGCGGCGTAAACCTGCCCCAGCGCCGCGGCATCCAGCGACACACTTGCCAGCAGCCCGCGCACGATGCGGGCGTCGCCCATGTCGATGGTCAATTGCGACACACCTGCACGTTGCAAGCCGTCGAGTGCCAGCTCCTGCACTTCCAGATCGGCCTCCAGGCCAGCGTGGCCATAGATCTCGGCGCCAAATTGCAAAGGCTCGCGTGTGCCGTGCAAACCATCGGGCCGTGTGTGCAGCACGGGGCCGCAATAACACAGGCGCGTCACGCCCTGACGGTTGAGCAAATGGGCGTCGATGCGTGCCACCTGCGAGGTGGTGTCTGCACGCACACCCAGGGTGCGGCCACTGAGCTGATCGACGAGCTTGAAGGTCTTGAGATCCAGCTCACGGCCGGTGCCCGACAGCAGCGAGTCAAGATGCTCGAGCAGTGGGGGCATCACCAGTTCAAAACCGTAACCCCGAGCCCCGTCGAGCAAGTCGCGACGCAGTTCTTCGATGCGCCGTGCCTGCGCAGGCAAGACGTCGGCGATGTGCTCGGGCAGCAGCCAAGCAGACGACATGTGAAATGACCGGGGGATTAAAAAAGAGATTGTACCGGGCAGCGTTGTCAAGGCTTGCAAGCGCTACGGCCAGAGCAGCAACAAAGCCACCAGCCCGGCAATCATGCTGCTCAAACCAATGAAACGGATCTGCCCATCACTCAGCTGGATAGCACGCTCGAACACCTTGCGCCACATGGTGGGGCTCAAAAACGGCAGCGCGCCCTCGATCACCAGCATGAGCGCAAGCGCACCCCACAAGAAGTCCGACATCGGGTTGCCGGATCACTTCTTGGTACTGGGTGCTACGCCGCTTTCTCCGCGCATGGCCCGGAAAAATTCGCTGGACGGATCAACCACGATCACGTCGGAACGATTCTGGAAGCTCGCCCGGTAAGCCTCCAGGCTGCGGTAGAACTTCGCGAACTGCGGGTCGCGGCCAAAAGCTTCGGCATAGAGCGCCGATGCTTTTGCATCACCGTCACCCTTGATCGATTGCGCGTCGCGGTAAGCGTCTGCCAGGATGACTTCGCGCTGGCGCTCGGCATCGGCACGAATCTTCTCGGCCTCGGCAAAACCGGTGGAGCGCAATTGGTTGGCCACACGCTTGCGCTCGGACTCCATGCGCCCGTACACCGAGCCGGTGATGTTGGCCGAGAAATCCACGCGCTTGATGCGCACGTCAACGATCTCGATGCCGAAAGCCTTGGCCTCATCCGCCAAGCGGGTGCGAACGCCTTGCATCACGTTGTCGCGGTCGGTGGAGAGCATGGCCTGCACCGTGCGCTTGGTCACTTCTTCATTGAAGGCACCTTGCACGATGGGGCTCAGGCGGGCTTCGACGTTGCGCATGTCGGTGCCGTTGTTGCGAATGAACTGGCGCGGCTCGGTCACCCGCCATTTCACCAGCCAGTCGATCACCAGGCTCTTCTTTTCAGCTGTGAAGATGGGGCGCGTTTCAGGGCTGTCGAGCGTTTGCACGCGGCGATCGAGAAAGACCACGTTTTGCAGCGGCGGCGGCTGCTTGAACTTGAGGCCCGGTTCGGAGATCACTTCCTTGATCTCACCAAGCGCATAGATCACCGCAAACTGCCGCTGGTCGACGATGAACAGCGTGGAGTACACCAGCATCAGCACCACGACGGCACCGATTGCGATTGTTCCGATTCGATTCATGATGGGTATTCCCTGCCTGTCTCAGCGTACGTCGCGATCGCGGCTGCGTTGCCCGTCACGCAGGCGAGCATCTGCATTGCCGGACCCGGTGGAACTGGTCTCCGGCGCGGGGGTAACAGGTGCGGCGACCGGCGCTGGCGCGGCAGCACCGGACTGCTGGATCAACTTGTCGAGCGGCAGATACAACAGATTGGAGTTGCTGCGGCTGTCGACCATCACCTTGCTCACGCTGGAGTAGATTTGCTGCATGGTGTCGATGTAGATGCGGTCACGGGTGACGCTGGGTGCCTTCTGGTATTCGGCCAGCACACGGTTGAAACGCTGCGCATCACCCTCGGCACGCGCAACCACGCGCGCTTTATAGGCTTCGGCTTCTTCGTGCAGCCGCGCCGCACTGCCCTTGGCCTTTGGAATCACGTCGTTGGCGTAAGCCTGGCCTTCGTTCTTGGCCTTCTCGCGGTCGGCACCGGCCCGGAAGGCATCGTCGAAGGCCGCTTGCACCTGTTCAGGCGCTTGCACGCTGCCCACATTGACATTGACGATCAGGATGCCGGTGTTGAGCCGATCCAGTTGGGTCTGCACCGACTTCATCAATTGAGTGGAAATCTCGTCGCGCTGCTCATACAGCACCGAATCCATTTCGCTCTTGCCGACGATCTCGCGCACAGCGGATTCCGCGGCCTGGATCACCGCATCGTCAGGGCCCTTGTTCTCGAACAGGTAGGCACGTGCATCTTTCAGTCGGTACTGCACCGTGAAGCGGATGTCTACGATGTTCTCGTCCTTGGTGAGCATCGACGATTCACGCAGCCCGGTGGCCTGCACCACCGCGTTGCGGCCAACCTCGACCGAGCGCAGCTGCGTCACCGCCACCACCTCGCTGGCCTGGAAGGGGTACGGAAATCGCCAATTGAACCCTGCATCCACTGTGTGGCCGTACTTGCCGAACGAGGTGACCACCGCCTGCTGGCCTTCCTGCACGATGAAAAAACCACTGGCCGCCCAGATCAGCACCACCACGCCTGCCACGAGGCTGATGCCAATGCCGGCACTCTTCATGTCGGGCTGAAAGTTCGGGCCGCCATTGCCACCCGAGCCATTGGGCTTTTGCCCGCCGCCCTTGCCGCCGAAGAGGCCGCTGAGCTTGCGGTTGAAATCACGCCAGAGTTCGTCGAGGTCGGGCGGACCATCGCCACGCCCTCCGCTGTTCTGAACCAGCTCGGGGCGAAGGCGTCGGCGAACCGAAAAGCCCAGCCCGCCGATCAAGGCCCACACGGCAGTTGCAACGTCGGATGCCCGCACGGCAAGGCCTGCAGGCTTGGGAGAAGAAGCGCTCATGGTCATGGGGGTGTCAGAGTTGTCTTCTGTGCGCCGAATCAAGGTGTTCATCGGTGAGGTCTTCCAGCGGGGTTGGAGATGAGGCCATCTCGGCAGGGTTCAAGTCGGGAGCCTTTTTTGCACCGACTGCGGCCGACAGAAGGCGCCGCAGCTCGATCAAACCCGCGCCGTGCAATGCGCTCACAAAGACCCGTGGCACACGCACACCGCCATCCAGCTCCAGCACATCGCTCGCCACCAATGGGCGTTGCGATTCGGGCAGATTATCGAGCTTGTTGTAGACAAGAATTTGCGCAATGCCGTCGGCGCCAATATCGCGCAACACGCGCTCCACTTCAGCGACCTGTTCGTCGAGCACCGGGCTCGCGGCGTCTACCACATGCAGCAGCAGGTCTGCTTCGGCCGCCTCTTGCAAGGTCGCCTCAAAAGCTTCGACCAGCTTGTGCGGCAGATCGCGAATGAAACCGACCGTGTCTGACAGCGAAACCGAACGGCCCACGTCTTCAAGGTAGAGCTGGCGCGTGGTTGTGTCGAGCGTGGCAAACAGCTGATCGGCCGCGTAGGCACGCGACTTGACCAAGGCGTTGAACAGTGTCGACTTGCCGGCGTTGGTGTAACCCACTAGCGAAACACGGAAGGTGCCACTGCGCTCGCGCGACTTGCGCTGCGTGCCGCGCTGCCGCTTGACACGCACCAGGCGCTCTTTCACTGTCTTGATGCGTTCGCCGATCATGCGGCGGTCGAGTTCGATCTGCGCTTCGCCGGGGCCGCCACGATTGCCGATGCCACCGCGCTGGCGATCCAGGTGGCTCCAGCGGCGCACCAGGCGCGTCGACAGGTACTGCAATCGCGCGAGTTCAACCTGCAGCTTGCCTTCAGCGCTTTGAGCGCGAGCGGCAAAAATCTCCAGGATCAGCATGGTGCGGTCGGCCACGGCCACGCCGAGGTGACGCTCCAGGTTGCGCTGCTGGGCGGGCGACAAGGCCTGGTCGAAGAGCACTGCCTCCGCTTGATGACCCAGCACGAGTGCCTTGATTTCGTCAGCCTTGCCCGAGCCCACGAAGAGCGCGGGGTCGGGTGCCTTGCGCCGCGCAATCACGCGCGCCACCGGTGTGTCGCCGGCGGATTCGGCCAGCAAGGCCAGCTCGTCCAGGCTGGCGTCGAAGTGCGATTTGCCACCAAAATCAACGCCGACAAGAATGGCGCGAGGGGAGTCGCCCGCCACCGGGGTGGCGGTGGGTGCCGCTGCAGTCAAGGCAGGTACCGACTCGGCAGGTGCAGCCGTGGCTTCAGGTCTGCTCCGGGGTCTCGGCGGCGTGGAAGTTCACCGCGCGTCCGGGCACCACGGTGGAGATGGCGTGTTTGTAAACCATCTGCGTCACGGTATTGCGAAGCAGCACCACGTACTGGTCAAAAGACTCGATGTGGCCCTGCAGTTTGATCCCGTTCACAAGGTAGATCGACACCGGAACATGCTCCTTGCGAAGCAGGTTCAGAAATGGGTCTTGTAGAAGCTGCCCTTTATTGCTCACGATATGCTCCGTGATGGAAAGTGAATGAGGCTGGCACGTTAACACAGCACTGTTGGGCAGTGCGGCATGAACCAGCAATGAACCTAGTCTTTGTCGGCGAACGGGTTCTTCGACGAACGCAGTTCAATGCGAAGGGGCGTGCCCACCAGCTTGAAGTGCTCGCGAAAGCGTGCTTCCAAGAAGCGCTTGTAGACGTCGGTCACGTGTTCCAGCGAGTTGCCATGGATCACGATCAGCGGCGGGTTCATGCCACCTTGGTGTGCGTAGCGCAGCTTGGGGCGGAAAGCACCGGCGCGCTTGGGTGTCTGGAACTCCACCGCCTCTTGCAGCAAGCGCGTGAGCACCGGTGTGCTCATCTTGCGGTTGGCCGAAGCGTGAGCATCAGCAATCGCCTGCCATACGGGCCCCAGGCCCTGGCGCTTCAGCGCCGAAATGCGCAGCACAGCGGCGAACTTCAGGAAGGCCAATCGCGCCGCAATCGAACGCTCCAAGGTATCGCGCTGGTAGTCGTCGATCGCGTCCCACTTGTTGATCGCGATCACCACGGCGCGCCCGCTTTCCAGGATGTAGCCGGCAATGTGAGCGTCTTGTTCCGTCACGCCTTGTGTGGCGTCGAGCAGCAGCAATACCACGTCGGCACTGGCGATGGCCTGCAGTGTCTTCACGACCGAGAACTTCTCGATCGCCTCAAACACCTTGCCCTTGCGGCGCAAGCCAGCCGTATCAATCAATTCGAACTTCTGGCCATGGCGCTCGAAAGGCACGGTGATGGCATCGCGGGTCGTGCCAGGTTGGTCAAAGGCGACCAAGCGCTCTTCACCCAGCCAAGTGTTGATGAGGGTCGACTTGCCCACGTTGGGGCGCCCAGCCACCGCCAGGCGAATGGGCGCGTTCTCTTGCGATGCTTCGGCTTCAGGCTCAGGCTCGAAACCTTCGAGCACCGCGTCGAGCAGGCTGCGGATGCCCTGCCCGTGCGCTGATGAGATCGGGTGCGGCTCGCCCATGCCCAGCTCGTACAACTCACCCAGCAAGGGCGAATCCACCATGCCCTCGGCCTTGTTGGCGGCGACAAAGACTTTCTTGTTGACCGAACGCAGGTAGCGCGCAATGTCGTGGTCTTGCGCCGAGACGCCGGTTCGAATGTCGACCACGAAAATCACCGCGTCGGCTTCGGCCACGGCCTGGCGGGTCTGCTTGGCCATTTCCTTGACGATGCCGGTGGCGTTGTCGGGCTCGAAGCCGCCGGTGTCGACCACGATGAACTCGCGGTCGCCCAGGCGGCCGTCGCCGTAGTGTCGGTCGCGTGTCAGGCCGG
>JACMKW010000066.1 GCA_014379885.1 Rhizobacter sp. | reverse complement strand
TGTCTTTCTGGACTTCTTTCTCGGTGAACTTGCGGCCGATCAGGCGCTTCACCGCGTACAGCGTGTTGCGGGGGTTGGTCACGGCCTGGCGCTTGGCCGAGGCGCCGACGAGGATCTCGCCGTCTTCCTGGTAGGCCACGATGGACGGCGTGGTGCGCGCACCTTCGCTGTTTTCGATCACCCGCGTGGTGTTGCCTTCCATGATGGAAACGCACGAGTTGGTGGTGCCGAGGTCAATGCCGATGATCTTTGCCATGTGTGTGCTCCTGAGACTGAAAGATTGGATGTGTTCGAGTTGTGGATAACTGCGGTCTTTTCAAGGGCTGCAGCTTGTGGACGCTTGCTTGGGGCCCGCTTACTTTGGCGCCGCCACGGTGATCAGCGCGGGGCGCAGTACGCGGTCAGCAATGAGGTAGCCCTTTTGCAGCACGGCCACCACCGTGTTGGCCTCCTGCTCGGCGGGCACGACGCTGATGGCCTGGTGCTGGTGCGGATCAAACTTCGTGCCGGCGGGCGGGCTGATCTCGACCACCTTGTTGCGTTCCAGCGCCGCCGCCAGCTGGCGCAGTGTGGCGTGCACGCCTTCTAGCAACTGCTCTGGTGTGGCGGCCTGGATGGCGATGGCGGCTTCCAGGCTGTCCTTCACAGGCAGCAGGCTGTCGGCAAAGTTCTCAACGGCGAACTTGCGGGCCTTGACGACCTCGTCTTCGGCTCGGCGACGGGTGTTCTCCGCCTCGGCCTTGGCGCGCAAATAGGCGTCGGACATCTCGGCCAGTCGTGTCTCCAGCGAGGCTTGGTCACCTGCGCCGGCTTCGTTGGAGGTCTCTGCCGGGCTCTCGGCGGCTGGGTTTTGTGTGTTGTCTTCTGTGTTCTGCATGGGTCAAATACCTGTCGAAGGCGGGCATCTGGGTGCGTCGCCAGGGATTTCAAGGACTCAATCGGGGGTAATTCGAAAGCCAAGTCAGTCGGGGTCGGTCGAGGCGCTCCAGCGGTTCCAGTCGGCCAGTTGCCGGCGGTCGCGCTTGGTCGGGCGGCCTTGTTCGATGGCCAGGGCGGGTTCGGGCGTTTCGCGTCGTTGCCGCGCGGCCTCTTCGCGCCGTGCCAGGCTGTCGGCAGTTTCTTCATAAAGCGCCTGGGCCACGGGGGCAGAGCCGCGAATGTTGCTCAAGGCGCGAACCTGGATCACGCGCGGCCCGCTGGCCTGGCGGATTTCGATCAAATCGCCGGGTTTCACGTCGCGTGCAGGCTTGGCTGCCAGGCCGTTGACCAGGATGCGGCCTTTGTCGATCTCCTGGGTGGCCAGGCTGCGCGTCTTGTAGAAACGCGCGGCCCACAGCCACTTGTCGAGCCGCACGGTGTCCAAGGTCTTGCTCATCACACTGGAGCCGTGGCCTGAGGCGCACGCGTGTCCCAGCCTTGCAGGTGTTGCAGGGCCAGGGCGGTGAGGGCGCTCATCCACTCGTGCTGGTCGTTGAGGCATGGCACGTAGTTGAACTCGCCGCCGCCGACTTTCAAGAAGGCTGCCCGCGCTTCCTTGTTGATTTCTTCCAGCGTCTCCAAGTTGTCGGCCACGAAGCCGGGGCACATCACGTCAACCTTTTTTACGCCTTGCTTGGCCAGCTGGACCAGCGTGGGCTCGGTGTAGGGTTGCAACCACTCGGCCCGGCCGAGGCGGCTCTGGAAGGTGACGACCAGCTTGTCTGGCAACACGCCGGCCCGCGCGGCAACGAGGCGGGCCGTTTCCATGCATTCGTCGAAATAGGGGTCACCGAGTGTCTGGGTGCGCTTGGGCATGCCGTGGAAGCTCATCACCAGCTTGTCGCCGCGGCCGTGGGTCATCCAGTGGTCGCTCAAGCGCTTGGCCAGTGCGTCGATGTAGCGCGGGTCGTTGTGGAAGCGGTTGACGAAGCGCAGCTCGGGCAGGCTGCGCACGCGTTTGGCCCACTTGTAGACCGAGTCGGCCACGCTGCCAGTAGTGGCGGCGCAGTACTGCGGGTACAGAGGCAGTACCAGCACCTGCTTCGCGCCGCCGGCCTTGAGTTCGTCCATCACCGAGGCCACCGAGGGTGAGCCGTAGCGCATGGCAAAGCGCACGGTGACGCGGTGGCCACGCTCGCCCAGGTAGCCGGCCAGCAGTTTGGCCTGCTTGTCGGTCCAGACGGTGAGCGGCGAGCCCTCGGCCGTCCAGACGCTCGCATAACGCTTGGCCGACTGGGCCGGGCGCGTGCGCAAGATGACGCCGTGCAGGATGAAGCACCAGATCCAGCGCGGGATCTCGATCACCCGTGGGTCGTGCAGGAATTCGCCCAGGTAGCGGCGCACGGCGGCCGTGGTGGGCGCCTCGGGCGTGCCGAGGTTGCAGAGCAAGACAGCAGTGCTGGGCGCCGTCCCGTTGGCGGGAGCGGGTTCGGGGGCAAACGACATGGGGTGGTGGCGGGCGGTGCCGTAGCGGGCAGGGCGCGATTATCGGCGCGCCGGCCGCACCCGCGTTATCTTCGCCTCAGCCCCGGGCGGTCGGCACGGCCGAGGCGCGTGAGCGCTGCACACATTGTTCGATGTCGGCCATCACCGAGCTCAGGTTGATGGGTTTGGTCCAGTAGCCGATGAAACCGGCTTCGTAGGCACGTTTCACGTCATCGGGCATGGCGTCGGCCGAGCACATGTAGGCGGGCACGTTGTCCAGCCCGGGCAGCGTGCGCAGCAGGCGCAACACTTCAAAACCCGAGATGCCGGGCAGGTGAGCGTCGAGCACCAGCACCTCGGGCAGCCAGTCTTGCGCGAGCAAGAGCGCCTGGTCGCCGTCTTCGGCCACCCTCAGATCGATCTGGCTGCTGTGCATGCGCATGGCCTCTTCAAACAGGATGGCATTGATGCGGTTGTCTTCGACATACAGCATGCGCAGGCCGGAACTCGCGACGGTGGCCTCGGGCTGCGGCCGGTGCGGCGTGCCAGCGGGGGCGTCTGCGCGTTGCAGTTCGATGCGAACGCAGGTACCGCGGCCGGCAACGCTTGTGATGTGCAGGCGCCCGCCAATGGCCTGGGTGAGGCTGCGGGCGATGATCAAGCCCAGGCCAGTGCCTTCGATAGGGGAGGTCTCGCGGCCCAGTCGCTCGAAGGGCTGGAACAGCCGGCTCATCTGCTCGGCCGTCATGCCCGAGCCGTTGTCTTCCACGCACAGGGTCACGCGCCCGGCGGATGCGTCTTCCAGGCGCCATTGCACCTGGCCGCCCGGCTGGGTGTACTTGGTGGCGTTGGAGGCCACGTTGAGCAGCACCTGGCGCAAGCGCTGCATGTCGGCATGCACCCAGGTGCCTGCGAGGATGTGGTTGTCGAATCGCACCTGCCGCGCTTGGGTGTTGGGCAGGAGCAGTTCCATGGTCTGCGTGACCACGTCGAGCAGGTCAACGGCTCCCAGCTTCAGCGACAACGCGCCTTCTTCGATCTTTTGCAGGTCGAGCACATCGTCGATCAGGGCCAGCAGGTGCTCGCCAGCATCAAGCACGTGGCCGGCGTAGTCGCGCACAGTGTTGGCGTCGAGTGCGTTCGGGTTCAGCCCCAGCAGTTGCGAAAAACCGATCACCGCATTCAGCGGTGTGCGCATTTCATGGCTCATGCGCGAGAGAAACTCGCTCTTGGCCTGGCTTGCGAGCTCGGCGGCCTGCTTGTCGCGCAGCACCTGATCGGCCTGCTTGTTGCGGGTGATGTCAGTCTGTGTGCCGACGATGCGTTCGGCCTTGCCGTCAGCGTCGTATTTGACGATCTTGCCGCGGTCACGTACCCACACGTCATGCCCGAGACGGTGCCGCACGCGGTACTCCAGGTCGTAGAAAGGGACCTCGCCGCTCAGATGGCGGCGTATCGCAGCCAACACGTTCGGCAGGTCGTCGGGGTGCACGTGCCTGCGCCAATCATCGGCGGTGTCGCCGAGCTCGTGTTCGGCGTAGCCGCGCATCGCCTTCCAGCGCGCGGAGTAGTAGAACTTGTTGTTGCTGGCCTCCCAGTCCCACACACCATCCCCGGAGCCTTCCAGCGCGAACTTCCAGCGTTCATCGGCCACCGTGAGGGCTTGTTCGGCGGCGCGCTGCTGGGTAATGTCTCGAAAGGTCAGCACCACCGAGAAGGTGCCACCTTCGGGCAGCAGTTGAAGGGGATGGGCGTTGACGGAGAGCCAGCGCAGTTGCCCGTCGGGGCGGCGCAGCGCATGGATCTGGTTCATCAGCGGCTGGCCACTGGCCACCACCTGCTTCACCGGGTGATGCTCCAACGGGAGCGTGTGCTCGTCAGGCCCCAGCAGCGCGAAGGGCCAGGTTTCCCGGCTGACCACATCGCCTTGTTTCACACCGAGGATGTCGCAGCCGGCAGGATTGACGGCAACGATGGTCAGTGTGGGCGTGACCACCAGCAGCCCGTCGCTGATGGCCGCCGCCACCGACCGGTAGAGCTCTTCGCTCAGGCGCAGTTTGTCGGCGGCGCGGCTTTGTTCGCTCACGTCGCGCTGCACGCCGATGTAGTGGGTGAGCTGGCCGCTCGCGTCACGCACCGGTGCCAAGTGCAAGGCGTTGCTGAAGACGCTGCCGTCTTTGCGCACGTTGCTCAACGTGACACTGGCAGCGCGGCCTTCGCGCATCGCGTCGCGCAAGCTCGCTCGGGCGGCATCCTGCCCGACCAAGTGCCCCTGCAGGAAGCGGCAGTTGCGCCCCAGCAACTCTGCGCGGCTGTAGCCGGTGAGTCGTTCGAAGGCCGGGTTGACGTAGATGAGCGGCATGTCGGGCAGGGAGGCATCGGCCACGCTGATCGGCAAGGAGGCATCGGCCTCGAGGGCGCGCTGCATGATGAGCAGGTCGCGCTCGAGGTTGCGCAGCTCGGTCAGGTCGCGGGTGACGTAGAGCACCTGCTGATTCGGCATGGGCGAGATGCGGGCTTCGAAGACGCGCTCCACGCCGTCAGCGGTGGTTAGGTCGTAGTCGATTCGCTGAACCTTGCCGCTGGCGAGCGCCCGGGCGATGGTGGCAACGACCCGGTCAGCCAGCGGCTTGGGCACGCCGGCTGCAAAGGGTTGGCCGAGCACGCTTTCCCACGGTTGCAGCAGCAACGGGTGGTCTTCTGATGCGCACTTCAGGTAGCGGCCTTCAGCATCGAGCACGAACCAGAGATCGGGCAAGGCTTCCAGCACGCTGCTGAGCTGGGCCTGCGATTCTCGCAAACGCACTTGCTGCTCTGCCAGCGCCAGCTCGGCGAGCTTGCGGTCGGTGATGTCGACCGACAGGTGGATCACGCTGCCGTCGGCCAGCTTGCGGTCGCTCACGATCACCCAGCGGTCTTTCCAGCGAATCTCGTGCTGCTGGCCGCGCTCGGAGGCGAGCGCCAGTCGCCAGCGCACGAAAGCTTCGCGGTCGCTGGCTGAGGGGTACTCGCCAGCGTGTGCCATGCGTTCGACGATTTGCGGCCAGGTGGCCCCATCGTTCGTGTAGTGGCCGATGCTGCTGCGCCAGACGGCGTTGGCCATCACCACCTGTCCAGAGTTGTTACTGATCATCACGCCGGCGGTCAGGCTGTCGAGCGCGTCGCCCAGCAAGCGCTCGGCCTTGCTCGCTGCGACCTGTGCCTGCATGCGCTGCGAGATGTTGCTCGTGGTGCCACGGTAGCCACAAAAACGTCCGCCTTCATCGAAGTACGGGCTGGCGCTGATGCTCACGGTGATGACGCCGGTAAGGGTCACGCGGTCGCAGATCACGTCGCGGAAGGGGGCCCGCTGGGCGCGCGCGTCTTTGTAGCGCTGCCACGAGTTGGTGGTGTCGTCGGCGCAGCGCCTGTTGATCTCTCCCAGCGTGTGGCCCACGACGGTGCTCGGGGGCAGGCCCGTGTGCGACTCGACACCTGATGAAACCCAGCACACGCGGCCCGTGTCATCACTTTCCCACAGCCAGTCGCTGCTGGAGAGGCTCGCCACCCGCACCCGGTCGACTTGCAGGCGCCAGCGCAGTTCTCGCAGGCGCGACTCGATCAGGGAGCCGGCAACCTGGGCCAGGTCGCGCAAGGCGGCAAGGTCACTTTCGCCAAACGCGTGCGGCGCCACATCCAACGCGCAGACCATGCCGATGGTTGCGTTGTTCACCACGATGCGCGCCGCCGCCGCGAAGCCATCGGTTGTGACCTCGGCTTGTGGGGCCATCAAGGCCTGCATCAATGCGCCAGCCGCTGGCGGCAGCTGGCGTGGCGCCAGACCGACCGAGGCCTTCAGCCACAGGCCGGTTTCGTCGTCGAGCAAGCCCAGCCAGGCGACGGGGCACTGGAGCTGCCGCGAGGCCAGCCGTGCCAGCGCGTCGAGCTGAGGCTCGGGAGCGGTCCCGAGCTTGCGAAGTTCACTCAGCGCGGGCCATTGGGCGGCTTCTTCAGGCACAGGTGTCATGGGGGCCCGCAGCATGCAAAACACTGTAGCGGGAGAATGCTCGGCGGTGAAGCCACATTGACCCCGTAGAGCGATAACTCATGCACACACTTCCGAAGGCTCTGACACTCGACCTTGACGACACCTTGTGGCCCATCTGGCCGACGATCGATCGGGCCGAGTTGGCGCTGCATGCCTGGCTCGCCGCGCATGCACCCGCCACGGTACGCCGTTTCGACCGTGCAGGCTTGCGAACCCTGCGCGATGTGGTGGCCGCGGAGAACCCGCACTGGGCGCACGACCTGAGCGCCATCCGCAGTGAAAGCCTGCGCCGCGCGCTGTTGTTGGCGGGCGATGACCCTGGCCATGCACCAGCGGCGTTCGAGGTGTTCTTTGCGGCGCGCCAGCAAGTGGTTTTGTATGACGACGCGCTTGTTGCGCTGCAGCGCCTGTCAGAGCGCTTCCCGTTGATGGCCTTGACCAACGGCAATGCCGACCTCGATCGCATTGGCCTGGCGCCGTTCTTTCAAGGCAACGTCACCGCCCGCAGCCTGGGTGTGGCCAAACCTGACAGCCGCATCTTTCACCATGCCTGCGCCGAGCTGGGTTGCTCTCCGGCTGAGGTGCTGCACATCGGCGATGACTTTGCCCTGGATGTGGCCGGCGCCATGAACGCGGGCTTGCAGGCGGTGTGGCTGCGTCGGGAAAACGCGGCGGCGCCGAGTGCAGGCGAGGGCTACCGTGTTTTCAGCAACCTGACGGCATTGGCCGATTCGCTGCTGGCTTGAAAGGCCGCTTTTAAAACGCCTGTTGCGGCTGGGTATCGGCGAACCTGAGAATCTCGAAGCGCACACACGGCGCAGTGGGATCGGTGAGCGTGGCGCCCAGCCCGATCAAGCCTGAGCCGTGCAGCGTGCAGGTGCCGCGGCGCAACGAGACGATCTCGGAGTCGTTGGAGAAGCGCACATAAGTGCCGTTGTAGCTGAGGTCGGTCAATTGAAATGCGCCGCCGTGCCAGTCGATGCGCGCATGTGAGCGCGACACGCGGGAATCGTCGATGCAGTAGGTGACCTGCGGGCTGCGGCCCAGCACCACCGGCAGGCTGGGCCCGGCGTAGACGCGGTTCATGTCCAGCCAGACGAGGCGTATGCCTTCGGGTTCCAGGTTGTTGGGCGCGAGTTCGCCGTAGGCTGTGGCAGCCGTATCGCCGAAACGCCGCCCTTCGAGCAGGTGCACGTGAACCGGCTCAACGCGGCCTCGCAGCTGCACTTTGTCGAGGCTGCGAAAACGATCGCGCAAGTCATCGGCCAAGCCGGACACCACGCTGGCGGTGGCCAGGGTTTCGTTGTCGCCTGCGTGGTCGAGCAGGCGGGCGGCCACGTTGACGGCGTCGCCGAAGCAGTCGCCTGACATCTCGACCACCTCACCATGTGCGAGGCCCACTTGCAGCTTGAGCACCGGGGTGAAGCCCATCGGGTTGGGGCTGTTGGCGTTCGGCGGCACGATGCGGTCGAGCGAGTCGTGCATTTCATCGGCAGCCGCCACCGCGGCTGCGGGGTCGGCGAATACGGCCATCAAGCCGTCGCCCAGCGTCTTGACGACAACGCCGCCCGAGGTGGAAACGATTTGCGCAATGAGCGACACGCTGCGCGTGACCACCGTGGTGGCCTCGGTATTGCCAAGGGTTTCGTACAGCGCTGTACTACCGCGCAAGTCGGCGAACAAGACCGTCCGCTGAAGAATCTGCGTCATGCGTGAAGTTTATGGCAACACGCATGGAAAAAGCCCCGGGGATTTAGGCCGGGGCTAGAGCGCTTATCTGGAGATCAGAGGTTGTCCAAATAGGTCCTCAGCTTGTCTGAACGGCTCGGGTGCTTGAGTTTGCGAATCGCCTTGGCTTCGATCTGGCGAATGCGTTCGCGCGTGACGTCAAACTGCTTGCCCACTTCTTCCAGCGTGTGGTCGGTGCTCATCTCGATGCCGAAGCGCATGCGCAGCACCTTGGCTTCGCGCGGTGTCAGCGAGTCGAGGATGTCTTTCACCACATCGCGCAGGCCAGCCTGCATGGCGGCTTCGATTGGCGCGGTGTTG
>JACMKW010000615.1 GCA_014379885.1 Rhizobacter sp. | reverse complement strand
TGTCACCGCCGAGGGTGAACTTCTCTGCGTTGTCGAGGTTCTTGTTGGCCCACTGGCCGGCTGCACCCACAAACAGCGAGAAGGTGCGCGTGAGCGCCTGCAGGCGCGTGGCCTGCACGCTCAGCTTGGTGAAGTTGCCATGGGTTGTGGTGTCGCCGGGTGACGCGCTGTTGTCGGTCAGCTTGCCCAGTTGCAGCCCGACGGTGCCGCCGCTGTAGCCGCCGCGGCCCCAGTTGCTGCGGGCTTCGAAGGCCAAGGTGAGCTCGGCCGCACGAATGGTTTTTTCGGATGAGATGAACTCGCCCACGTCGTCGGAGAGCTTCTTGTTGACCAGGGCCAGGCGGCCCACCAGGTTGCTCTCGCGGCTGCGCACGAAGGGGTAGGACACGGAGACATCAAACACGTCGGCCTTGCCGCTGACGTCGGCCGCTTCGAACTGCTCGCCCAGCTCATAGCCCACACGCGAATAACCAACGCCCGCACGCCAAGGTGTGTAGCCAATCGGTGCCTCATAGCCCAACCGGCCGACGGTGGTGCCGGCGCCGTTGGAGGCGAGCAGCCGTAGATCGAGGTTGTCGCCGATGCCGGCGGGGTTGTTCCAGCGCAGCAAGGTGCCCAGGCGGTAACGGCCACTGACCGAAGAGCCGTGGTTGTCGAAATCGACGCTCGCGTCCCAGGCGCGGCGGCGCTCGGTCTGCACGCTGACCTTGTACTTGCCCTCGTCGCCAGTGGGCAGCAAGGTGGTCTTGGCCGACACACCAGGCCAGTCGTTCAGGGTGAACATGGCGCGGTCGAGGGCTTGCAGATCCAGCGGCTGGCCGGCGCGCACGCCGGCCTTGTCAAGCACGGCGGTGGCGCGTGCCGTCGACACCGGTGGCTTGCCCACAGGCTCGATCACCACCCGCTCGACTTGCGGCTCCACGATGGTGATCTGCAGTACACCTTGTGTCAGGTCCTGCGGCGGGTAGCCCACGCCAGCCATGCCGAAACCGCGCTGTTCATACGCACGGCGCACGGCGGCGCTGATGACGGTCAGCTCGGCGGCGTCGATCTCGCGGCCGATGAAGGGTTTGACGAGGTCTTGCAGCTCTGCGGCAGGCACGGCGCGGGTGGGGCTGAAGCGCACTTCCTTCAACAGGAACTTGCCGTTGGTGGTGCTGCTGCTGTTGACGGGGGCTGACGCGGCGGCGGCTGGCGGTGTGTTGCGCAGGGGGGCGGTTTGGGCCTGGGCCATTGAGACGCAAACGGTAGAGAAGCAAACCGTAGCGGCCCGCGCGAACCACCAGCCCTGAGCGGTTGTGGGCATGCGGGCAATGTCATCTCTTGCGAATCTCATCTCTCTTGCGAAGCTCATCGCACCACCTCGTTGCCAGCGATCAACAGCCGCCCATTTCCGATCACGTTGAACGGAGCCCAGAAGAAGGGGTGGGCAAAGCGGCGGTTCTTTTGCACTTCGAGTTGCGCTAGCTGCATGCCGGCCATCAGGTCGCGGCCGCTGGCCAGTTCGCGGTACAGGCGGCCCATCAGCACATCGGTGGAGTCGTCGGCCACGGGCCAGAGCGAAGCCACGATGCTGTTGGCGCCGGCCGAGAGCAGTGAGCGCGTGAAGCCGATGATCTCGTCGCCGCGCGCCACGCGGCCAAGCCCGCTTTCGCAGGCCGAGAGGGTGATGAGGCGCACGCCGCGCAAATCGAGCGTGTAGATCTCGCGCGCTTCGAGCAGGCCGGGCTCGGTGGTGGTGGCGGCGAACAAGATGCGCGAAAACAGCGGGTCCACGTCATCCAGTTCGGCGTGCGCCGCCACGTGCACCATGTTGGCCTTGCTGGCGCCGGCCTTGAAGCGCTCCTTGGTGGCTTCTTGCTGCACAAACACCTCGTTGCGCGGGAAGAGCTTGGCCACTTGCTGCACTTCGCGCTCGGCGCCGGGCAGCGGCACGTTCTTGTCGGTGCTCGGGTTGCCAAAACCCAGCAGCACCGGCGCAGGTGCAGCGCCACGAGCCTGCAGCCGCGCGCCCACGGCCGACGAAGGCCACACCGTCATGGCAGTGCGTTCGATCAGAAAACCGCGCCCGTCGTGCAAGGCCTGGAACGGCAGGTAGTGCAGCGGGCCGTGCGGCACCACGAAGAGCCGCAGCACCGGCGTGAGGTCAAGCTCGGCCAGCAGCAGCTTGTGCAGCCCGGCGGCAAGTTGGGTGGTGTCGCGGCGGCGCTCGATCACGCTGCTGCGGAAGTTTTCAACCAGCGCCGCCAAGCCGGCTTGGCCTTGCGGGATGACGGCAGCTGACATGCCAGTGCGTGTGATCAGCCAGACGATGCTGCGGTTGTCGAGCACATGGAACTGCAGCACCGCTTCGCCCGAGGCGAGTGTCTTTTGCAGCTCGGCCAGGGTCACACGCTGCTCGGCCAGTGAATCGGCGGCGCGGTCACGGATGGAATCGAGCAGCTGGCGTGAGCGTGAGGCTTCGGAGAGCGTCCAGGCTGCTTCGAAGTCGCGTGTGGTGATGGAGAGATCAAGGGCCGCGTCGAATACCTTCTGGATGTCGCCGAACAAACCGGTCTTGAATTCTTCGCTCTGAAACTTGCCGCGCAGACTGTCGGCCAAGCGCACGGTTTCGAGGTACGACTTGAGCGCTGCCGGCTTGTTGCCGCGCTGCAGCTCGACGCGGCCCATGCCTTCGGTGGCCCAGAGGCGGTTGTAGAGCGCATCGCCCGAGGTGGTGTCGGCGGCGATCTGCTTGAAAAGAAGCAGCGCCGGGTCGGGCAGGTTGGCGGCGAGCAGGGCGTTGGCACGGCTGCGGCTGTAGAAGGCGCCGAGTTTTTCGGCTTCGCGGGCGGGCAGTTGGTCAAGCTGCTCCAGCGCTTCGCGCGGGCGGCCGGCGGCGGTATAGGCGTTGGCCAAAGACACCTGCACCAGCGGGCGGAAGCGGTCGCTGGCGAGGTCGAGGCTGCGCTTGTAGGCATCAGCCGCATCGCCGTAACGGGCGCGGCGCACGGCCACGTCGCCCAGCACTTTGTAGGCGGGTGCATGGGCTTGCTGCGGTTGTTTTGGTTTTAAAGCCAGCGCGCCGTTGGCAAAACGCTCGGCTTCGTTGAGCAGGCCGGCGTAGTTGTAGGCAATGGCCAGGTCGCGCTGGGCGAGCGAGCGCAGGTCTTCGTTGTCGCTGGTGTTGCCGAGGTGCAAGGCCTTGCTGGCGGCGCGGATGCTTTGGCGGAATTCACCTTGTTCGGCCAGCGCAATGGATCGGCCGCAGTAACCGTAGCCATCGAGCTTGATCACGTCACGCTCGTACAGCGCACGGCCTTCGGCGCTGAGCGCGAGCAGGCCGTTGGCGTCGCGGTGGCGGGCGAGTGCGTCGCGGGCGACGGCACTGGCGGGGGCCAGGTCTTGGGCGTGGCTTGACGCTGTAGCGGTGCAAAGCACCGCATAGATGATTGCTAAAACTGCTTTATGCATGGTCCGCACGGACTTGCCTTTCTAGGAGCGACCTTCGTCCCTCTCCGTTCGCCCTGAGCATGTCGAAGGGTGCGCCGTGCACTGCGGCCGGCTTCGACAGGGTCAGCCCGAACGGAGACGAGGACAGGCCATGGTGAAACTCGGCCGATGCTAGGTGCGCGTGTCATTCACTCACAAGTGACCAAGGTGACGCACATGATCTTCTAGGGGCTACGGAACGCTGCGTAACACCGCATACAGCTCGCGCGTGCGCACCGGTTTGAACAGCACCTGGTGCCCGCTGCTGTGCACACGTTTCACCTCGTCGGGCGAGGTGTCGCCGGTGATCAGCAGTGCCGGCAGCGGTGCGCCATACACCGCACGCACCCGCTCGATGGCGTCGATGCCGTCTTCTTCATTCGCCAGCCGCAAGTCAGACACCACGATGTCGATCACCCCCGCGTGGCGCCGCACTTCGGTGCAGGCCTCTTGAATGGTGGCGGCGGTGAGCACGTGGTAGCCCCAGGTCTGAAGCAGGTCGCTCATGCCGACCCGAATGCTTTCTTCGTCGTCGATCAGCAGCAGCGTGCGGCTTGCATCGATGGGCGAGGGCACGGTGTCGGCGGCCACCACGAGGTTGTCCAACTCGTCGAACTCGGTGGCCTTGATGAGAATGCGAAACACCGTGCCGCGGCCCGGGCGCGACACCACTTCGAGCTGGTGCCCCATCAGCAACACCAGTCGCTTGACGATGGCCAGCCCCATGCCCAGGCCCCGCGAGCGGTCGCGCCCCGGGTTGCCCACCTGGTAGAACTCGTCGAACACCTTGGGCAGCTCTTCTGCGGGGATGCCGATGCCGGTGTCCCAGACCTCGATGCTCACCGCGCTGGCCCGTGTGCGCGCCACCACCACGATGCCGCCCTCCTGCGTGTAGCGAATGGCGTTGTGGATCAGGTTGCTCAGCACCCGTTCCAGCAGGTGCGGGTCGCTCATCACGATCTTGCCGCCGGCCTTGAAGCGCATGCCCAGGCCCAGCTCTTCGGCCTGGCCGGCGCAGTGCATGTGCAGCACGCGGAACAGGTCACGAATGGGGAAGGGCTGCAGGTTGGGCTCGATCACACCGGCATCGAGCTTGGAGATGTCGAGCATGGAGGTGAAAGACTGCTCCAGCGCGTCAATCGAGCGGATCATGTTCTTCACCAGCGGCTGCAGCGTGGTGCCGGCCAGGCGTTTTTCCAGCGTGGCGGTAAACAAGCCCAGCGCGTGCATCGGTTGGCGCAGGTCATGGCTGGCCGATGCGAGAAAGCGGCTCTTCTCACGGTTGGCCTGCTCCACCAGCACCACCTGTTGGCGCAGCGCTCGCACCAGTGCGTCGTTGTCGAGCTTGGTCTGCAGCTCTTTCATCAGCAGCCGGTGGCGCGCGCTGGCAAAGAAGATGCACGCAAAAAAGAACGCCGCTGCGAGTGGGGCGAGGGTGAGCGTTGTGGGTGTGCCGAGGTACAGCATGAAGGCCACCAGTGGCCCGAGCAAGGGCAGCAGCCACAGGTAGATGGCCCAGCGATGGGCGGCCACTTGGTGCGCCCCGGCAGCACCCAAGCCCAACAGCAAGAGCACCAGCGGCACCGTGGGCACGAAGCGCGGCTCGGTCAACAAGAAGCAGGGTGCCAGCCCCCAGCTCACCGCCGACAGCAGCACCACGCCCAGGTACAGGCGCAGCCAGTGCCGGGCCTGCGCGAGCGCGCCCCGGCCCGCGTTCTTGACAGCCCACAACAGCCACGCGTGCAAGGCCTGCGGCCCATGCACCAAGGCGGCCCAGGCCCACACGCCGGCACCGGGTGGCCACAGAACCGCAAAAGCAAGCCAGCACGCCGCTGCCAGCCCGGCCAACACGCCCAAGGTGACGGGGCCGTGGCGAAACAGCCGCATCAGCTGCGAGGCGCGTGTTCGTTCGTGCCTGCGATCAGGCCCTTCTTCGGCGGGGGCGTCGGTGTTGCCGACGGGGCTGGAAGGCGAGAGCTGAAAAGACACTGGGCCGGTGTGTGCCGTCTACCTGAACAGGCTGATCAGGTGCGAGCGCGACTTCACGTCGAGCGCGAGCAGGATCGTCGAGACGTAGTTCTTGATCGTGCCGAGCGACAACCCGGTGGACGAGCTGATCTCCTGGTTCGAACAGCCGAACAGCA
>JACMKW010000614.1 GCA_014379885.1 Rhizobacter sp. | reverse complement strand
GCGTGGCTGGCCAGATCGGGTTCGTCAGCAGCGTAGAAATAGCCGCTCACATAGCGCGCCGGCACGCCGTTGGCACGGCAGGCGGCGATGAACACATGGGCGTGGTCTTGGCACACGCCACCGCCGATTTCCCAGGCTTCGAGCGCCGTGGTGTGCACGGTGGTGGCGCCGGCCGTGTAGCGAATGCGTTTGAGCACGGCGCGGGCGAGCGCCATGGCAGCCGCCTCGTCGACACCATCGGCCAAGTGCACACGACCGAGCGCGCGCAGCCGGTCGTCGGCCGTGGTGAGTGGCGTGTTGCGCAGGTAGAGCTGCGGCGGCACGGCGTCATCCACCAACCACGGCGAGGCATGCGTTTCCACGGTGCCGCTGGCGTGCACCGCACTGCCATGGCTGCGACGCACCAGGCTCCAGGTGTGGGCCATGTTGCCGTAGCCGTCACGCTGCGCGAACAGCGGCGCCGGCGCAGTGAGCGTCCAGTCGTGCACCGTCTGATGGGCACTGCCCTGCGGAGTGAGGCACAGCGACTGCAGGGCGTATTGCAACGGTGCGCTGTAGTCGTAGTGCGTCACGTGTTGGATGGTAAGTTTCATCCCGTGACGTCGCTCGTCTTGGGCAACTGCGATCACGCAGCGACAGGCACGAGGAAGTCGCGGCTGATGCCCACCCCCAGCGTGCCCACGCGCTCCAGAAACTGGCTGAGGAAGGCATGCAAGCCGGTGGCGAGAATCTCGTCGATGCGGCCAAAGCGCAGGTCAGCTTGCAGACGGCCCGCGCGGCGCAGCGTGTCGCCAGATTGTTCGTTGGCCACACGCTGCAGGTTAGACACCACTTCGTCCATGCACGCAGCCAGCGAGCGTGGCATGTCAGCGCGCAGGATCAAGAGCTCGGCCACCTTCTCGGGGCGGATCACGTTGCGGTAGGCCTTGCGATAGACCTCAAAACCCGAGACCGAACGCAGGATGGCCGACCAGTGATAGAAGTCGTATTCCTGGTCCTTGCCGCCGTTGCCGTTGGCCGCGCCGGTGCCGAAAAACTCACTCTCCACCGCGTGGAACTTTACGTCGAGCATGCGCGCGGTGTTGTCGGCGCGCTCCAGGAAGCTGCCGATGCGCAGGAAGTGAAAAGCCTCGTCTTGCAGCATGGTGCCCACCGTGACGCCGCGTGAGAGGTGCGACCGGAACTTGACCCATTCGAACGCGTCGCCCGGGTCTTTGTCGAAGGCCTTGTTGCGCAACATGCGCTGGAATTCGAGCCAGGTCTGGTTCTGCGTTTCCCACACTTCGGTGGTGAGAGTGCCACGCACGGCGCGGGCGTTTTCACGCGCCGCCATCAGGCAGCTGTAGATGCTCGACGGGTTGCGCTCGTCGCTCACCATGTAGTCCATCACCTTCTTGGGCGTTACCTCGCCATGGCGCTCGGTGTAGTCGTCGGTCAGCTCCGAAATGCTCAGCAGACCACGCCAGCCATTTTCAGCGGCATCGGCCGATTGGGGCAGCAGCGCGGTCTGGTAGTTGACATCGAGCATGCGCGCGGTGTTCTCGGCCCGCTCCATGTAGCGGGCCATCCAGAAAAGGTGGTCGGCGGTTCTAGACAGCATCACAGACTCCTTCTGTTGACACATCAATGGCCGTTCGGCCTGACCCTTCGACTTGCTCAGGACAGGGTCCGCTGCGCGGATCGAAGGCTTGCTGAGTGATGGCACGAGGCTTCGATACCTCAGCCCGAGCGGTTTGTGGTTTGCCGGCTGTATTCATCAAGCCTCCAACACCCAGGTGTCTTTGGTACCGCCACCTTGAGACGAATTGACGACGAGCGAGCCTTCCTTCAGCGCCACGCGGGTCAAACCACCCGGCACCATTTGCACGTCTTTGCCAGACAACACAAACGGCCGCAAATCAATGTGGCGCGGCGCGATGCCACTCTCCACGAAGGTCGGACACGTCGACAAACTCAGCGTGGGCTGCGCGATGTAGCCCGCGGGGTTCGCTTCAAGCGCCTTGCGAAAGTCCGCGATCTCGGCCTTGGTGGAGGCCGGGCCAACCAGCATGCCGTAGCCACCCGCGCCGTGAACCTCTTTCACCACCAGCTCGGCCAGGTGGTCGAGCACGTAGCTGAAGTCATCCTTCTCGCGGCACAGGTAGGTGGGCACGTTGTTGAGGATGGGCTTTTCGCCCAGGTAGAACTCGATCATCTTGGGCACGTAGGGGTAGATCGACTTGTCATCGGCCACACCGGTGCCAATCGCATTCGACAGCGTCACGTTGCCCGCGCGGTACACGCTCAAGAGGCCTGCACAGCCCAGCGTCGAGTCGGGGCGGAAGGCCAGCGGGTCGAGAAAATCGTCGTCGACACGGCGGTAAATCACATCCTCGCGCTTCGGTCCCTGCGTGGTGCGCATGTAGCAGAAGTTGTCTTTGACGAAAAGGTCTTGC
>JACMKW010000613.1 GCA_014379885.1 Rhizobacter sp. | reverse complement strand
CTCCGACTACGCGTACTCACTCAACCTGCTCAAGCGCTTCAAGGAATTTGCGCCCCACGTGCCCACCAAGAGCGGCGTGATGGTCGGCTTAGGCGAGACCGATGAAGAAATCTTGCAGGTGATGCGCGACATGCGCGAGCACGGCATCGACATGCTCACCATCGGCCAGTACCTCGCCCCGAGCGGCCACCACCTGCCGGTGCGCCGCTACGTGCACCCCGACACCTTCAAGATGTTCGAGGCCGAGGCGGTGTAGATGGGGTTCACGCACGCGGCGGTGGGGGCGCTGGTGCGCAGCAGCTACCACGCGGACAAGCAGGCCGCCGGTGCCGGCGTGGCGATGAGCTGATCAGGTTTCGGCCAGCAGCGACTCGACCAGCTTGTGCAACGCCGCGAAGTCGGGCTCGCCGACGTAGCGCTTGACGATTTGGCCGCGCTTGTCGATCAGCACCGAAGTGGGGGTGAGCGCCACGCCACCAAAGCTGCGCGCGATCGAGCCGGTGTTGTCCAGCACCACGATGAAGGGAAGCTTGCGTGATTCGGAGAAGCTCACCACCGAGATGGGCGGGTCGTAGCTCATGGCCACGGCCAGTGTTTCGTAACCCCGGGCGCTGAATTTCTGATGGGTGGCGACCATCTGCGGCATTTCTTTCACGCAGGTCACGCAGGTGGTGGCCCAGAAGTTCACCAACACCACCTTGCCCTTGAGCTGGCCGATGCGCGCTGGTGTGCCGTCCATGCGCGTGAAGGCGGCGTCGGGTGCCATCTCAGGGCGGCCCAGGTAGAAGAAGGCTGCCGCGGCGCCGATTGCCAAAACGACGAAACCAGCGGCAAGATGTCGGATTGATTTCATCAAGGTGTGTTCATGCAACGCAGGAAGATTATCTCAGCGGCCCTGGCGAGCCTGGCGGCCCTAGGGGCCTTTGGTCGTGCTGTGGCGGCGGGCCTCACCGAGACCGACGCGGCGTCGGGCATCCGCGTGGCGCTGGAGCGCGGTGCGGTTGCGGCCGTGGGCGTGCTGGGCAGGAGCGACGGCTTCCTCGGCAACCCCAAGGTGCGCATTCCCTTGCCCAGCTTCCTCAACGACGCGGCCAGGCTGCTCAAGGCGACCGGCCAGCAAAAGCGCGTCGATGCGCTTGTGACCGCCATGAACCGCGCGGCCGAAGCGGCCGTGCCTGAGGCGAAGGCGCTGCTGGTGAGTGCCGTCAAGGCGATGAGCGTGGAAGACGCCAGGCAGGTGATCACCGGCGGTGAAGATTCCGTCACGAAATTCTTTGCCGGCAAGACACGCGAGCCGCTCGGCGTGAAGTTCCTGCCGATCGTGACGAAGGCCACCGAGAAGGTGGCACTGGTCGACCGCTACAACGCCGTGGCCAAGACGGCGGCGAGCTTCGGCCTGCTGAAGCAGCAAGACGCGAGCATCCAGGCCTACGTGACCGAGAAGGCGCTAGACGGCCTGTATTTGATGATCGGCGAAGAAGAGAAGAAGATCCGCGCCAACCCGGTGGCCACCGGCAGCGCGATTCTCAAGAAAGTATTTGGCGGCTTGAGATAGGTTGCGGTCCCGGGCCTAAGTCGTGCGTGTCGTGGAGGGCGTTTGTCCCTGCTCGCTGGGCAGTAAGGTGTCGCCGGCGCGGCGCCCGAGAAGGTTGACGCTGCCTGCTGTCACCCCCAGCAACCACTCGTCTCCCGCATAAGACACGACCACCACCCGCTCTTTCGCACCCACCGTGAGGGCGTGCACAAAACGCACCTGGTTGCGCGCTCCCTGATCGGACGAGCCGCCGCGGCCGCGCTGAAGCCGCTTGAGCGCGCTGAGCGAGACCCATGCGAGCACACCCACGAAAGCGAGCGCCAGCAGGGTGGTGAAGATCTGGCTCGTGAAAGACGATGAATCCATGGATGTACTTACCGGAAGCAGGATCAGGTAGACGGTGGCGCCTGCTCGAAAGCAGTCTGCGCCGACGGGTAGTGAGTCAGGTCTTCGCCTGGAGGCGCGCGGCGCTGTTGCCTTGCCGATTCTGCGACGAAGGGCTTGCGCCCACGCGCGATGTTGATGTCTTCGCGCGCCTGCTTTGCCCAGAGAATGACTTCGGCCACCAGGGCGAAGTGGCGCTCCGGCACGGTATCGCCTTCAGTGGCCTCGGCCAGCAGCGCGCGGGCAAGCGCCACGTTGCGCACGACAGGAACGCCCGCCGCCTCGGCCGCCTTGCGCATGTCCATTGCAACGTCGTCCGTACCCACCATGGTGACGATCGGGACCGGGCAGACGTCGACGTCGTAAAGCAGGGCCACGGCGACGTGCGTGGGATTGACCACCAACGCGGTGGCGCTGGTGGTGGCCTTTTTGGCGCGGCCTTCCGCCAACTCGCGATGAAGGCGCTGGCGCACTGACTTCACGATCGGGTCGCCTTCGTTTTCTTTGTGCTCTTCGCGGATGTCGCGGATGCTCATGCGCTGCTTCTTGATGTACCGATGGCGAGACCAGAACACGTCCAGCACGCTGACGAAAGTGAAGGCTACGGCCGTCCACGCCAGCAGGCGCAAGCCGACACTGAAATAGGCCTGCGACACGTTGTGCAGCGTGCCCGTGGTCAGCAGTGCGATCTGCGGGAGCTGGGAGCGCAGCACGAGCCAGGCGATGACGAGCATCACGCAGGCCTTGACGACCGACTTGACGATCTCCATCAACTGGTCGGCGCTGAACCACTCGCCGATGCGTTTCACCGGGTCCAGGTTTTCGAGCTTTGGCGTTACTTTCTCGAAACTCAGCACCGGCCCGACCTGCAAGAACTCGGTGAGGAGCGCGATGGCGGCGACCGGGACGAAGATCAGGGCGCTGAGCCAGACCAGCGTCTCGAACGCCAGCCAGCCGATGGCGGGCGCGCTGTACGAGAACTCCATCGGGATGGCTGTGAACACACGCTCAAGCAAGGTGCTCAGTCGCATGCCGATCAGTGGAAGCGCGCCGACTGACAGACCCAGCCACGCAATCAGCGTCACCGTGCTGGTGAGCTCTTTGCTCTTGGAAACATCGCCTTTCTTGCGCGCGTCCCGCAGGCGCTTTTCGGTGGGGGCTTCAGTCTTGTCGCCGCTGTCGTCGTTCTGTGACACCGCCAGTCCTGCTCAGAGCTCAAGCGCGCAACGGGGCGCGCGCGATGTTCAGGTACAGGCCATCGACCGCGAGCGCTCCGCGCAAGGCGACCATGGCGTCTTGCGCGTCCGTGCCATAGGCCTTGAGCTTGCGACCCCGCCACGCCAATTCCATCGCGCAGCCATCGGCCAGTTCGCTGGTGTGCGTGGGGGCTTGGGTGATCACTGCATCGATCAGTTCGCCATCGCGAAGGAGGTGGAGACGATGTCCGTGCTCGATCATGGAAGCCTCGCTGAGGTGAATGCAAGCGGTCTGCCTGCGATGACTCAAGCGTAGTCCGCCTTTGAAAGTGAAGGATGTGAGAACCAATGCACACACTGTGCTGCGTTTTGGGTTGACAAGTTCGGCGAAGAAGCGCTTGTGCGGCTCGGCCCCCTTGTTGCGACGTCAGGGCAGGGCGTGCCGAAATGCCAGCGGGGCCGGTTGACGCATCAACCGGCCCCGCTGCCTGTGAAACTTTCGGAAAAATTACCTGGCGTCGATGGCGGCGCACAAGGTTGCGAGCGACAAGGCGGGGAAGTGTTTGTGAAGCCGCATGTAGCGCATGCGCAGCGAGGTCTCCTGGGTGCACAGCGCCTGCCAGCAGCGGTAGATGGCGTGGCTGGTTTCGGCGTCTGGCAGGGGCGGGCGCCCACCGCGTGATTCGCAACCAAGACGCTTGCGTGTGGCCGTCACGGTGCGCGAGCTGACGCTTGGAAACAGCGTGTGGATCAGCGCGGGTGTGGCGCCATTGACGAGAAAGAACTCAAGATCGTTTTGATCGCGTTTGAGTGCGCGGTAAGAGTTCAGGCCGGCGGCAACCTTGCGCTGATCGACCAGCAAGCTGACACAGGAGTTCGACCCTCCCCAAATCTTGGCCAGTTCGTCGGCGGGCATGGCGCCCACCTCGCTGAGCAGGCTGTCATGCCACCCCAGATCGCGCAGTGACCGGTCGGTCGAGGCTGTTCCTGGTTTGAACAGTCGCTGATGCAGCAAGAGTGTGATGAGGCGACCGAGCGAGTCGTTCTCGATGGCGAAGACTGCCCCTGCGCCGGCAGGGTTGGGAAAGATTTGAGCAGATGCGTTCATTCGAAACCTCGGTGGTTGTTCGACTTTCGGGCTTGCTGCAGTCCGTTCGGGGGCACATGTACGTTGTCGCTGCCGGCATGTAGGTGGGTCGCGTGACGCGATCCTTTTTGATTCGCCTGGCAGAGCCGCGTGCTGGCGGCTTTATCTTGTTTGCGGCCCGTCATGTAGGCCTGCAGCGTGAACTTGTTCGCGCAAGCGCCGAATAAATTTGTTCGGCGCCGACGGTGGCGATGTTGGATCACGTGAACTCGTGTCGATAGAACCCAGCTGCTGCCTCTCCTCGTTCCATGGCAGTGTTTGCACCGAATTCTTTTGAATCCTGATGTCGCTGCGAGTTGCGACGTGATGAGGTTCCGGTGCGATCTCAAGCGGCGCGCGCAAGCGACGTGCGCCCACGCGTTGCATGCGGCGCCATGAATCGAAGCGCGCAAGCGTGCACGCGAGTAGCACGGGTCTGCGCCGCAGACAAGAGGCAACCGCCGCAGTGCTCGGGTCGGTTTCTCCTCGACGTGAGTGGCACCGGTTTCTAGAGTCCAACTCACAGAACACCTGATCAACGCCGATGCGTTTCGAGCTCTCTGAGCTCATCAACAACCCTCCATACAGACAACAACATGGTCATGCCGAGTGAACGTGAGCGAACCACCTTGCCGGGCTGGAAGGCCATCCTCGTGCGTGAAGAGACGTTCCGGCGCCTGCAATCGATCCAGCGCTCGACGATTGACCCGCACCTTGACCTGCGCTACCTGGGCGACGCCGCGGTGCTGCTCGCGCTTGACACCGAAGAAGACAGGTCAATCGTGCGCCGTGCGTGCGACGAGATGCGACGCCATCTTTAGGCAAGCCTTGTTTTCAAGACGACGGGCGCCCCACTGAACGGCGATGGGTGTGGGGTCAATAGAGGGTCCGATAGGAGTACGAATGTTCATCGTGTCGACAGCTCTGCAACAAAGTTCTTGGTGGTTGGCTCGGTGTGCCGCGGCCAGCTTGGCCGTGTGTGCCACAGCTACCCTCGCCTGCGGCCCGAAGACGGCTGGGGCTGCGCTGCAGATGCAGTCGGTGGCCGGCAAGTTCTCTGCAGCGGCAGGCATGTGCGCCGGCTCCACAGACGACGATGCCGGGATTCCGGTGACCACGCCCGATGTGGTCGGCGACACGGCGCCAGGTGGCAGCGCAGCGGCAGCGGGGACACCGGCGCCGCGGACGAATGCAGGGCGTGCGGCCCCCAAGGCAGCTGCTCGAAAGGAACGGCAAGCCAGCGACATGCGTCCCCTGGCATCGGTGCCACTGGATGAGCGCAAGGCGGCAGGCGTGAGCAAAGAGTCGGCGCAGCGCGCCATGGCGCTTGCGCCGCAGATCGACAAGGTTGCCGGTGCGTACCGCATCGACCCGCTGCTGCTGCATGCGATTGCCCATGTGGAGTCGCGACACAACCCGCAAGCCGTGTCGCACGCGGGCGCTCGTGGGCTGATGCAGGTGATGCCGCAGACGGCGCGGCGGTTCGGCGTGTCCTCGCCCATCAACGAGCTGTTGGATCCCCGGATCAGCCTGGAGGTCAGCGCCGCATACCTCAAGACGTTGCAGGCACGGTTCGGCAACAACCTGCCCATCATCATCGCCGCCTACAACGCCGGCGAAGGTGCGGTCGAGAAGTACGGCCGTTCCATTCCTCCGTACGCCGAGACCCAGGGCTACGTGAAGAGCGTGATGGCGCACTACCGATGGTTGCTCAGCGTGCGTTCGGCGCGCGGTCCGTCAGATCGCCAGCCTGGGTGAACCATGAGCCTCGCGTCCTACTTTTCCTCACTGGCCACGCCGCGCGAGAGCGTGCTGAGCCGCTACAGCGACCTGCTGCTGGTCGCTGGTGTCATCGCCATCCTCGGTCTGATGGTGCTGCCGCTGCCGATATTTGTCATCGACGTGTTGGTGGCGGTCAATCTTGCGTTGGGCGTGATGCTGCTCCTGATGGCCATCTACATAGGTAGCCCGTTGGAGTTCTCGGTCTTCCCCAGCGTGTTGTTGATCAGCACCTTGTTTCGGTTGTCGCTGGGCATCGCCACCACGCGAATGATCCTGTTGCACGGGGACGGCGGTCACATCATCGCCACATTCGGCAAGACGGTGGCCGGCGGCAACCTGGTGGTGGGCATGGTGGTGTTTCTCATCATCACGGTCGTGCAGTTCATCGTGATCGCCAAGGGCGCCGAACGGGTGGCCGAGGTGTCTGCGCGCTTCACGCTCGATGCCATGCCGGGCAAACAAATGGCCATCGATGCCGATCTGCGCGCCGGCATGATCGACAAGGACGAAGCGCGTCGCAAGCGCTCCGACCTCGAACGCGAGAGCAAGCTGCACGGCAGCCTTGATGGCGCGATGAAGTTCGTCAAGGGTGACGCCATCGCGGGCATCGTCATCATCGTCATCAACCTGCTGGGCGGGCTGGCGATCGGCATGATGCAGCAGGGCATGGACTTCCACCATGCCATGGTCAAGTACTCGATCCTCACCATCGGCGACGGCATGGTGTCGCAGATCCCTGCATTGCTCGGTGCCATGTCGGCAGGCCTGATCGTCACGCGCAGCTCCGACGCCGCTGACAAGCACCTCGGCGACGCCATGCGCAAGCAGTTCACGGCCAAGCCGCGTGTGCTGCTGGTGGCGGGCGCGATCTGCTGGCTGCTCGCACCGGTGCCCGGCTTTCCTTCCATCATCTTCGTCGTGCTTGGCACCGTGTTGGTCGTTGGAGGCGCCGTGCTGACGCCTGTTCTGCGCAGGCGCCTCGAGAACATCTCCAGCCCCGCGTTCGAAGCGGTGATCAAGCGCATGGAAGCCGCTCCTGGTGCCATGACGACCACCTTGCCGGTGCCCAAACCAGCCGTGCCCTTGCTGCTTCAGGTTCCTGCCGCTGCCGTGCCCGTTGAGCTGACCGGTGCCCTCACACGCGAGATGGAACAGGTGCTTGAATACTTCCAGCTGAGCATGGGCCTGTCGTTGCCACGCATCGCCATCCACCCGGCCGAAGGTGAGACCGAATGGAAGCTGCTGGTGTCCGAAGTGCCGGTTGCGCAGGGCGCGATGCCGGCCCAGCACATGCCGCAGATGATGGGCGAGGCCGTGCGCTCTACCTTGCGTCGCAACGCAGGCATGTTCATGGGGATCCAGGAAGCCAGCGTCTACATGGCCCTGGCCTCGCGCGACTACCCCGACACCAGCAAGGAAGTACTGCGTCTGATGCCGGTGCAGCGAGTGGCCGATGTATTCCGCCGGCTGGTGGACGAAGAGGTGCCGTTGCGTCATGTGCGCGAGTTGCTGGAATCACTGGCTGAGATCGGGCAGCGCGAGAAGGACGTTCCCACCATTGTCGAGTTCGCCCGCATTGCGCTCAAGCGCCACCTTGCCTACCGCTATGCGCCTCAGGGAGGGCTGCATGCCGTGCTGGTGACCCCCGAACTCGAAGACGTCATTCGTCGCAGTGTGCAAACCAATGCCGGGCAACAGCAGCTGGCGTTGGAGCCGACGATGGCGCGAAACATCATTGATGCGCTGTGCGCCAGCGTGCGCACGCACAAGGCGGGCGCCATCGTGTGCGCCGTCGACGTGCGCCGCTACGTGCGCAAGCTGATCGAGGTCGATCTCTTCGACACGCCGGTTCTGTCGTATCACGAACTGTCGCCCACCCTGAAGCTCGACGTGCTTGACCGCGTCGGCCCCCCTCGTCCCACTCTGCTGGAGGCCGCATGAAGCGCAGCGACTGCTTTGCCGACGTCAAAGCCTCCTGCGGCGCAAGCTTGAGCTTGCCGACATACGCCCAATGGCTCGTCGTCGCAGTGTTGCTGGTGCTGCTGTGGTTTGCGCCAACGGTGGGCGCTGCGTCGATCGGGTTCAACGATCGGCAGGTGAGCGTCTCGGCACGCGAGCAGCCGCTGCCGGAGTTCCTGCGTGACCTGTTCGGCCAGCTCGATGTGCCGGTGGTCGTGTCGCCCGCTGTCAAGGGCGCGGTGAACGGCAACTTCAGCGGCAAGGCTCAAGCGGTGCTGCGCAACCTCTCCGCGGCCTTTGGCCTGTCGTTGTACTTCGATGGTTCGGTGATGTACGTCTACATGGCCGGTGAGACGCTCACGCGCACGCTCATGCTGCCCAACGCGGCTGCGGCTACCAAGATCAAGCGCCTGGCCTCGGAGATGGGCCTGGTCGATCAGCGCAACTACCTGCGCACAACCAGCGAAGGCGTGGTCATGGTCACCGGAACGCGGCGCTTCCTGGAGCAGATCGAGGAGCTGTATCGGGCCGACAGCGCTCGCCGTGAAGCGCCTTCGGCCCTGTCGTTCAAGGTGTTCACCTTGCGCTATGCCTGGGCTCAAGACACAACGGTCAACTTTGGCAACCGGCAGTTGGTGGTGCCCGGTGTGGCCAGCATTCTGCGGTCGCTGGTGTCCGGGGGCACGGGCATCCCTGGCCCGGCCGGCGGCGAAACCGCCAGCCGGGCAACCCAGACCAAGCTGCGCGGCCAGGGCCTGACCCGAGCGCCCCAACAGCAGGTGCTGGGCATGGGCGAAGAGAGCGGCTCAGCAGGGTCGGCCGAGGCGGTGGGTCGGGCCTACGGAAGCGCTCGCGCCCCGACCGACGCACCCCTGCAGGCGCCGGCCGCCATGTCGACACCGGAGGCGATGGTGCGTATTCAGGCCGACACGCGACTGAATGCCGTGATCGTGCGCGACCTGGCCGAGCGCATGCCCGACTACGAACAACTGATCCGTGCGCTGGACGTGGAGCCGGTGTCCATCGAAATCGAGGCCACCATCATCGACATCAACACCGACCGGGCCACCGAACTGGGCATCAACTGGCGGTGGAACACCGGCCGCAGTTCGTTCCTGGTCGGCAATGGCACCGCCTCGGACAGGCTGCTGCAACCGGGCGGTGTGCCCGCAGAGAGCATCACGCCGCAAGGGCGGGGTGGTGTGGTGTCAGCCGTGCTGGGTGACCTGTCTCAGTTCGTCGCACGGGTAAGTGCGCTGCAGACGCAGGGTGCGGCGCGTGTGGTGTCCAGCCCGCAGGTGGTCACGCTGTCGAACGTGGAGGCCATCTTCGACAACAGCTCCACCTTCTACGTGAAAGTGGCCGGGAAGGACGAGGTGGACCTGTTCAACGTGTCGGCCGGCACGTCGCTGCGTGTGACACCGCATGTGTTCAAGGACACCGAAGGCACCCGCATCAAGCTGCTGGTGAACCTGGAAGACGCGGCCATCAGTACCACGCGCCAGGTCGACAACATTCCGTTTGTGCAGCGCTCGGTGATTAATACGCAGGCGCTCATCTACGAAGGCGAAAGCCTGCTCATCGGTGGCCTCACGCGTGAGGCCAGCGAAAGCGGTGTCGACGGCGTGCCCGGGCTGAGCGACGTGCCGTTCCTCGGCCGCCTGTTCAAGACCGAGCGCAAATCCACCGGTCGTGTGGAGCGCCTGTTCCTGATCGCGCCCAGGTTGAGCACGCGCCGTGTTCCCGCCGTTGCACCAGCCAAGCCGGCGCTGCGGTCTCCTGCGGATTCAGGGCTGCCGACGCCGAGCGGTCCGGTGGAACCCCGGATGCCGATGGCCCCGGCACCGGCGTCTGCGCCGGCGGCCTCGACTCGCGTCACTTCCAGCGGCTATGCCTCTGCCCTGAGCGCGGCCGATCTGGACTCCGCGAAGGTGACGCAGCCTTTCCGCGCCGGCATGCGCAACGGGCAGAACTGAACTGTCGCCGCCCTCGTCTTCAAGGCATCCACCATGACTGATCCTTCACCCACGTTCGAGCTGCGTGTACTGGCAGGCCCGCAACTCGGTGCCAGCATCGCGCTGAAGCGGGATGCCGAAGTCAGCATCGGCAGCTCCGATGCCGCACGTTGTGAGATCGTGCTGCGCGATCCGCTCATCCACGCGCATCGCATCCGCCTGCGGCTGATGGGCGAACGCGCGCGCATCAAGATCGTCGACGGTCAGGTCGACATCGCTGGCCGCGTGCTCACCGGGCCTTGCCATACCGACTGGTCGCTCTTCACCCCGCTGCGCATGGGTGACACGGTGATTGCGATCGGTCAGGCCGGCAGCGAACGGTGGGCTGACGTATTAACGCCTCAACGCGCCCTTGTCTTGCAGGGTGACGAAGCGCAAGCCGAGTTACCCAAGCCAAGGCGGCTGCAGCCCGAGGCCTGGGTGGCCACCATCGGCGGCGCGGTTGCCGTGGGTGTCGCCGTGCTGCTGGGCGTGGTGACCGTGACCAGCTCGGCCAACCATATCCCGGGCGAAGACCGCCAGCGGCTGAACCAGTTGTTGGCGCGTGCCGAATTTGGCGGCCTGCAGATCGAGGCAGGTCACAACGGCGGCACGCTTGTTCGCGGCGCGTTGCCTAGCCGCTCCGTGCGAGCGCAGTTGGACAACGCGCTGTCGGCCGCGCGGCTATCGCCCTTGCTTGACGTGCGCGTGACAGAAGACCTGGCCTCGTCGGTCGGTGAAGTCTTTCGCATGCATGGTGTGGCGGCCACGGTGGAGCCCATCGCCAGCCAACCAGGTGCGTTCGCCGTACGCACGGCTGAGCACAACCTGGGCAAGCTGAAGACGGCTGAGAACGCGGTACGCCGAGACGTTCCGGGCCTCGCCGCCATGAATGTCGAAAACACGCCCGTGCGGGCTGCGCCTTCTTCGAGCGGTGCGCCTTACGACCCACGCAAGCGCGTGGCGGCGGTCGTTGCAGGCGATGTTCCCTACGTCGTGACGATGGATGGAGCGCGGTATTTCGTCGGCGCCATGTTGCCCAGTGGGCATCGCGTGGAGTCGATCACAGGTCAGCAGGTGCTGCTGAGCAAGGACGGCATGGCGTCGCCCTTGCGATTTTGAGTGAGTGTCAATTTAACCAACCAGGAGTGAAGAAATGGCAGAACCAATTGTCGGTACCGCATTGAATGACGGCAGCATTTTCCTTGCCAGGGGCAACATTGAAGGCGCGGACGGCTACATCTCGTTCGTTGAAGACAGCAACCCGTCGGACGATGCCAGCGTGGGCACCATGCTCGACGCAGACAGCCGGATGATGGGCCGCGGCGAAGGGGAAGACGCGAACGGCTACTACGTGTTCAACACCGGCCTGGCCGTTGCAGCCGCCGGCGCCGGCTCTGAAGGCCGCCGCCGCAGTTGGATCGATGCGATGGCCGAGCTGGGTGCCAACGCCGTCAACAAGGGCGCCGCAGACATCGTGGCCCAGGCCGACGCGCTGAACGCGCAGTACACCGAAACAGGGGGCGCTGGTGCCGGCGGTACCACGGTCCCCGGAACCGTCGGCGGCACCGCGCCTGGCGACTACTTCAAGCTGCAAGCCACCACCGGTCTGTTCACGATCACTGCAGGGTCGATGAACAAGAGCTTGGGCGACGCTGTCGACGGCACGAAGAAGACCTCGGGCGGTTAATTGCCCAGGTTGTGAACCCGAGGGCCTGCTTGGCGGCGTGTCCGCCGGGTTGAACCTCGGGTGCGTGGCGTGGGCGCTGCGGCTGCAGCCGCGAGCGTTCACGACCACACCTCTGCCCTGTCACTGAAAGGCCATGAACATGAACACTGATCTTGCCGTCACTGCGATTCAGCAAGTGCCACCCGCCGCCGAGCAGGGGCTCACCGCAGGGCCGGGCGTGTCGCTGTCGGATGTGAGCCGCTTCGATCACGCGATGTACACCGCCTCGGCCCAGCTCGACGTCACGGCCGTCGACCCGTCGTCGCCAGTTGCCAACGCGCTGGCCAAACCGCTGGACCACATCAACGATCAGGTCACGTCGCTGGAGCAGATGGCCGCGCGCATGGCCGATGCCGAGGGCCGCATGAAGCCCGGTGACACCTTCAAGTTCATGGCCAAGAGCCAGGTGTTCATGCTGGAGTGCACCTTGGCATCGAACGTCGCGACGCGTGCCTCCGACGGCGTGTCGCAGCTGTTCAAGCAGCAATCGTGATCAAAGAGGCCGACATGTCCACCTTGTGCATTCGATCGTTGCTTCACTGGGGTGTGATCTTGCTGTGCGTGATGGGCCTGGCAGCCTGCTCCCGTCAAGAGGTGCTCTACGGGCAGCTGTCCGAGCGTCAGGCCAACGAGATGGTGTCGCTGCTGCAGACCGCCGGCATCAACGCCACCAAGGACGTGCGCGACGGCACCCAGTTTTCCGTTCAAGTTTCGGCCGACACCTTTTCGCCCGCCATTGCGCTGCTGCATGCCAACGGCTACCCGCGCGGCGATTTCGACACCGTGGGCCAGGTGTTCAAGAAAGAGGGGTTCATCTCCTCGCCCACCGAAGAGCGCGCGCGCTGGATGTATGCGCTGACGCAGGAACTGGCAAGCACATTGCAAGCCATTGACGGTGTGGTGGTGGCACGTGTGCACCTGGCGGCGCCCGAGAAAGACCCGCTGTCCGACAAACCGAGGGCCGCCTCCGCGTCGGTCTTCATCAAGTACCGGCCCGGGTACGACCTGAGCCACCAGGTCAACCAGATCAAGGGCATTGTGGTCAACGGTATTGAGGGCCTGCCCTACGAGAACGTGACCGTGGCCCTGTTTGCGGCCGAGGCGGCACCCACTTATCGCGCCGAACCCGTCACCCCCAAGCTGGTGGCGTGGCTGCTGGCCGTGGTGGCCGTGGCGCTTCTGGTCTCGGCCGGCGCCGGTTCGATGTGGTGGTGGCGCAAGCGCGGCACGCTGAAGAAGAGCGCTGTGGTGCTGGCTCATCGTGCCGACCCTGTTGCCAGAAAGGCCTGACATGACCGAATCAGCGGGTGACATCACCCCCGGCCAGGCGCGCGCTCGCCGTGCGTCCATGCTTCAGGTGGCGGAATTCCTGGACAGCGTGAGCGAGCAACAAGACTCGGTGCCGCCCATTGAGTGGACTACCTTCGAGGCCATGCCCGAGTGGGCGCTGCGCGACGAGCGAGGGCTCAAGCGCCTGGCGCTCGTGGCGGGCTCGTTGTATGCCGCCCCGGCGCTGAGGCTGTGCCTTGATGCCAGGCTGCTGCGCGGGTTGTCCCGGCTGATCGGCGCCACGGCGCTCAAGGAGGTGCTGGAAAGCAGCGACCTGCCCGATGCCGACCCCAGCATGGTGACTGACGGTTTTGTTCCCAGCACCTTCTTTGCCCGCAGCGCGGCGCTGCTGGTCGCCGGCGTCGAAGACCCGCGCGTGCGCAGTGCCATGGCCATGATGCTCGGCGTGTCGAAGCGGGCTGCGTTGTCGCCGGTGCGTCCTCTGGAAACGGCACGGGTGATGGTTCAGCGTGCGCACGCCATCGCCGCCGGGCCGGCAGGTGCACCGGGCAAACCGGTTCAACACGCACAGGGGGGCGCCGCGTGAGCTACGTTGTCATTCACCGTGAAGCTTCGCTGCAGTTTGTCTCCGGGCGTTTGGTGGTGCCTGCCGAGGAAGTGGCTGCGTTTCGCACCGCGGCGGAATGTGCCTTGGCCATGAGCGCCTTGCACGCGGGCAGGCGTGACGAGCTGCAGGCAGCGCTCGCCCATGCTCGCGAAGAAGGCCAGGCCCTCGGCTTGCGCGAAGGCCGCGAGCAGGCTGCGGCCGAATTCGGCGCGGCTGCCGCCAAGGTGGCTCAGGAGGCGCGTCAACAGCAGGCCGATGCCTGTGCTGCCGTGGCCACGCTGGCGCTGGCAGTGGTTCGCAAGATCGCCACCCGGCTGGGCGCCGAAACCATGGTGGCCGAGTTGGTTGAGCAGGCGGTTGCCAGCGTTGCACCCGAACCGGTTGGCTCGGTGCGTGTGCACCCGTTGGCGGAGCAGGCGGCGCGCGAACGCCTGGCCGAACTCGACGTTGCCAGCATCGCGGTGATCCCCGACGCCACGCTCAGTGTTTTTGCTTGCGTGATGGACACGGCACACGGCTCTCACCTCGCGGGGCTGGACGAACAGCTCGACACCATCGGCCGCGCCCTGGGCGTGAGGCCGCAAGCCGCCGTCGTGGCGGACATGGCAGACATGGAATGAGCATGCAAATGCCCCACATGGCGGGTGCTGCTGCTGGCGTCAACAACGGCACGCCGGCTTTGAACGACGCGTTGGCCACCTCGCTGGTCAGTCTGGCGCGGGTTCGCAGCATCGCGCCGCGCGGGCGTGTGGTTCAAGCTTTCGGGACCATGCTTCGGGTCAGTGGCATTGGGGCCCGCATTGGTTCGCAGTGCGAGATCTTTCAGGCCGGTGGCGGTGGTGGCGTGGTGCAGGCCGAGGTGGTGGGTTTTGCCGATGGGCATGCGCTGGTGGTTCCCCTGTCCACGTTGCAGGGGGTTGCGCTCGGCTCGGAGGTTCGTCTGCTCGAAGACCGCAGCGCCGTGTGGTTTGGCCCCGGTCTGCTGGGCCGCGTGGTCGATTGTTTCGGCCAGCCCATGGACGGGCGGCCATTGCCCGCGGGCCTGACCGCACAACCGCTGCACGCCACGGCCCCCAACCCGCTGGCCCGCAAGTTGATCAGCGCACCCTTCGTCACCGGTGTGCGTGTGATCGACAGCCTGCTGACCATCGGCCAGGGCCAGCGCGTGGGCGTTTTCGCGGCGGCCGGTGGCGGCAAGTCCACGCTGCTGGGCATGTTGGCGCGGCGCTCGCAAGCCGACGTGGTAGTGATCGGCCTCATCGGCGAGCGCGGCCGCGAGGTACGCGAGTTCATAGAAGACAGCCTGGGCCCGGAAGGCCTGGCGCGATCGGTCGTGGTGGTGTCCACCTCGGACCGATCAGCCATGGAGCGTGTGCGTGCCGCGCACACGGCGACTGCCATTGCAGAGGGATTTCGAGGCCGCGGCAAGAGCGTGTTGCTGCTGATGGATTCGGTGACCCGCTATGCCCGGGCGCTGCGCGAGATCGGCCTGGCCGTGGGCGAACCACCGGTGCGGCGGGGTTTCCCGCCCTCCGTGTTCGCCGAACTGCCGCGCCTCTTCGAACGTGCCGGCAACGACGAAACGGGCAGCATCACCGCCATCTACACCACGCTGCTGGAAGACGAAGACAGCGCTGACCCCGTGGCCGAGGAAGTGCGCTCCATTCTTGATGGCCACCTCGTGCTGTCGCGTGCACTTGGCCAGGCCAACCACTACCCCGCCGTGGACGTGCTGGCGAGCGTGAGCCGCACCTTCGGCCGCGTGACTTCTGCTGAACACCAGAAATCAGCCAACCATGTGCGCGCTCTGATGGCGCGCCATGCGGAGATCAAGTTGCTGCTGCAGCTGGGCGAGTACAAGGCCGGTGCCGACGCCCTGGCCGACGAGGCCATCGCCAAGCTGCCAGGCATCCACGCGCTGGTGCGACAGCGCCCGACTGACGCGACGCCCTTCGACACCACGCTGGCGCAGTTGCAGGCCCTCGCGCGCTGACACCTCATGCTGGCCGCCGACTCGATCACCCATTCGCTGAAAGAGCTGCAGCAGCTGTTGCAGGTGCGCCGCATGCGCGTCGATGCCGCGCAGGTCATGGTGCGAAACCAGCGTCTGGTGCGCGACCAGGCGAGCGCGGAGCTGCATCGGCTGCGTGAGCTCGAGCAGCGCCACAAAGACGAACTGCTCGGCTTTCGCGAACACCTTGCCGGCGAAGGCGCGCAGCACACGTTCTCGATGGGTGCCATGGTCGGACCCTATCTCGACAGCCTCGCGCAAGCCGTCATCAGTGCCGAAGGCGACGTACTGCGCGGTGACAAGGTGGTGGCTTCGGCGCAGGACAAGCTGGCCCAGTGCCTGGCTATCCACCGGCGCGAGCTGGCCCGCCACGATGCGATCGAAGAAGCCATTGCGCGCGCCAAACGGGCCAACGGCCGTATCCAGTTGAGCCGAGAGGAAGAGGACGTGGGCGACATGCGCCGCCCGGTCGGCCTGCTGACCTTGTCAACCACCGCGCGGAAAGACACGCCATGAACGAGCACCGCCCCGTCGAAGGCCGGTCGCAGGCGCTGACACCCCCTTTCGGCGCGAACCGCGTGCCACTGGTTTGCGTCGCCGAGGCGGCCGCATTCGAACGCGTTCTGGCGCAGCTCAGCCAGCCGCGCGGTGTGATGTCGGAGCCCGCGGCAGACGACGCGGTGAGTGAGGGCGAGGGCAACAGTTTCAACGAACACGTGGAGCGACTGGAGCGTTTTGACCACTCCCTCAGTGGCGAAGAATCTGGCAAGGTGGTGGACTACATCGATCTCGTGGTGCCGGTGGTCGCCTTCGTCCAGGCAGTGTTACCGGCCGCCGGGCTGTCCGATCACACCAGCGATCTCACCGACAGCCAGGAAGACGCCGGTGATGGCGGCGATCTTGGCGTGGACGCGATTGATCCGGTATCCGCGCTTTCGGGCGAGGACCCGGTCGACCGCGACATGGCCGGCTTCGATGAGACCGGCGGTGGGGGGGATGGGGCTGAAACCAAAAGCGATGCCGTCGAATTCGACCACGACGCCAGCGCGTCAGGTCGTGACAGTGGCAGCGATGACGCCAGCAACGATGATCAGAACGACAGCTTCGAGCGAGCGATCGACGAACTGTTGCGCGACGTGGCGCCCACCAACGTCTTGATGGCAGACCCGTCGATCACGTCAGTCACCGCGTCGCGCGCTGCGCTACCGCTGGTCGAGCGCCTCGACAGCCCCACCGATGCAGCGGGTGTGAGTGACGTGGCCGAGGCCGCTCCGGCCGCACGCGGCGATTCGCTGGATGACGACACGCCCGATGTCGAAGATGGAGAGGTCGAGGCGCCAGCCGATGCCGGGGCGCTCGGCGGTGTCGAAACCGAGGAGTTCGCCCGCCTGGAGCGCCGCACCGCCATCACCGACCAAGACGAACGGGCACGAGAAGCTGCGCACCTATCCGACGTCTTGCCCAGCGTGCGTGGCCCCGCCGCGAGCCAGACTGACCAGCCGGTGGCCGTGGGCGATGACAACCAGTTTGCTACTCGCCTGAGCGAAGGCTCGCACTTCTTTGAAATGGTGGGCGGCACCTCGCCGATCCAGTCGGTCGAGGTCGTGCAGCACGCCAACGGGCGGGTCACTGCCAACGTGCTCGTGATGCAGGACTACGCCGGTGAAATGAGTGAGCTGCTCGAGCGAGTGCGTGGCCGGCTCGGCCGCTTCAACGTGTCACTGCTGCGCCTGTTCGTGGGCGAACACATGGTGGCCGAGATCAGGCCCGATCAGGAGACAAACGATGAACCCGAACATGACGCATGAAGACGGCGTGGCGACGGCGACACGCCCTGCTTGGTCGGCCAGGTCACTTGCCGCGGACGACGAGGGCTGGGACACGTCTTGGCCTTACGCGGCCCTGAGAGCGCTGGATGCGCCTTGCGCCGTGCTTGACGTGGTGGGTGAGCAGGTGCTGTGGTGCGCACCGTCATTCCTGCGCATCGTCGGGGATGGCGACCCGGGCCTGGCCCAACTTTTCGGGCGCCTGCAGGGGTTGGAAGAAGCCATGGCCGCCTACTCGGGGCTGGCGATCGCGCACGGGCCGCGTTCGGCGTCGCTGCGCCTGAACGACCGACCCATGGAGGCACGGCTGCACTGGCTCGACGGGTCTCGCCTGATGCTGCACCTGACCGACCGCGCTGGCGATGCCCAGGCGCGACAACGCCACCTCGAAGATCGCGAGCAGTTGCTGTTCACCTCTCGGATGCTGTCGATCGGAGAAATGGCTACCACCCTGGCCCATGAAATCAACCAACCCATCGGCGCCGCCGCCAACCTGTTGCGCGGTGTCTTGATGCGCATGGAACGCCAGCAGGAACAGCCTCATGCCGGGGGCACCAGTGGTGCGCTGATCCAGGCATTGCAGCGTGCGGTGGACCAAGTGATGTTTGCCAGCAAGGTGATTGCGCGCATCCGCGAATACACCCACCTGCACACGCCGCAGCGCAAGGCGGTCGACGTGGTTGCCACTGTTCGCGCTTGCGCCGGCCTGCTTGACTGGGAGACCGAACGCGAAGGGGTGCGGGTGAGCTTTGACATGCCGACACGCCCGCTCTGGATCGAGGCAGACGAGCTGATGTTGCAGCAAGTGCTGGTCAACCTCATGCGCAACGCCATCGATGCGATGCGAGGCAACGCGCCGGGCCAGCGCCGCCTCGGCCTGTGCGTGCGGCCCGACGGCCCGCAGGTGGAGGTGATCGTGTGCGACAGCGGCAGCGGCATCAGCGTGGAGTCCGAAGAGTCATTGTTCACCCCGTTCGTCTCCAGCAAACCCACGGGCACCGGTATCGGTTTGAACATCTGCCGCTCATTCATCGAGCTGCATCGCGGGCGCCTGTGGTTCAGCCGCAACCCGGATCGCGGCATTTCGTTTCACGCCTCGCTGCCGCTGAACGCTCAGCAGCAGGCTGCCTCTTCACCGTCGAAATCCTGAAGGAAGCATCATGAATCAACGCACCGTTTACGTCGTCGACGACAACCGAGAGTTTCTCGATTCGGCAAAGTGGTGGCTAGAAGGGGCCGGCTACGACGTGTTGGAGTTCGACGCACCGCGCGCTGCGCTGGCCGCGTTGGCCACGCCGCTGCCGCAGTCGTGCTTGCTGCTCGATGTGCGCATGCCCGACATGTCGGGCCTTGCGCTGCACGATGAGCTGCGCGAACGCGGGGTGCGCATGCCGGTGGTCTACATGACAGGGCACGGCGACGTGCCGTTGGCTGTGGAAGCCATGCGCAAGGGCGCGGTGACGTTCATTGAGAAGCCATTCGCCGACGAGGCCTTGCAGCGTGCCCTGGAGATGGCTTTCAATCCGGTTGAGGCGTCGGCTGAAAACGCACACGTTGCGATCGCCACCGTGAACGCCACCATGACCCCTGCCACCGCACCGATCGAGCCGCAAGGCAGCCCGGTCGCGAGGGCGGCGATGGCTGAACGCAATGCGCGCTTTTCCCGCCTCACAGCACGTGAGCGCGAGGTGGTTGGCCTGGTGATGCAAGAGAAGCGCAACAAGGTGATCGCTGACCGGCTCAACATCAGCATCAAGACGGTGGAGCTGCACCGCAAGAACGCCATGACCAAGCTCGGCGCGCGGTCGGTGATCGAGCTGACGCGGGTCATGGTGTCGCTGCAGGGGGCCGCATGAAGCGCGATGGCATCGACTTCGACCGCCTGAGCGGCCCGCGCCACTTGTTTACCGCACCGCTTGGCCGGCACCATATTGGCTTGAGCGTGCCCTGGCTCCAGCACGGGCACCGCGCAATCGCGGCGCGTGCCACGCTTGACGCTGCGCTGGCCCTGCGCGAGGCCGAGCTCGCCATCGCCGAAACCGAAGACTGGCTCGGCAGTGGCATCTTGCCCACGCCTTACTTCGGCCAAGGCAATGCCCAGACCGAAGAGCGCCAACTGTTCCCGGGCTGTGTTGCCTTGCTGCACGAGCCCAGTGCCACGCGCCTGTACGTGCCGTTGGCGCTGCTGCTGGATGTTGCCGCGCCCCCTGCGGCGATCGTTGCTTGGCAATGGCAGCCCCTGCGCTGCCGCGCCGTGCTCGACGCCTTGCCGTTCCAGGAAAGTGACAGGCGCCATCTGAGCGCCGGCGCGTTGGTGTTGTGCCCCGCATCGTTCGACGCTGAATGGTCGGTGCGCCTCGCACCTGTCGCCGCACCCGCGGCGGTCTTTGGCGCCCTGGCACAGGCGGCGTCGCCCACCGAGCTGCGTTTCATGCCGCAAGGCAAGCGCATGGAAGCGGCGCAAGCCGGCAAGGTACTCATCACCCTGGTGCAGGCCATGAACGTCTCGCCACTGGCGCTGCTCGGGTGGGGGCGCCCTGCGCCAAGCAGCGTGGCGGTGTCTTCGAACGTGGCGGTGATGCACCTTGGCGGGGAAGCCGCTGCCAAGTGTTTTGCCGTGGGTCGTTTGATGCCGGTGGGCAAAGGTTTCGGGTTGCATCTCGCTCGGGTCAGATGACCCATTCGCGGCCAGCGCCCTGGCTGCAAGGGCATCCCAACATCACAAGCATCACAAGCATCACCACATCATGGACCTGACCCAGTTTTCGCCAGCCACCGCGCTGGTCACGATCGTGCTCGTTTCACTGGCGCCTTTTGTCGCGGTGATGGTCACCTCGTTCACCAAGATCGTGGTGGTGCTGGGCTTGCTGCGCAATGCGCTCGGGCTGCAACAATCGCCCCCGAACGTGGTGCTGAACGGCATGGCCCTCGTGCTCACCATCTACGTGATGTATCCGGTGGGGCAAGAGATGCAGCAGCGTGTGGGCAACGTGCGCGAGTCGGCACAGAACACCGCCGGGTTGCTGGCGATCGTTGATGCCGCCAAGGAGCCGCTGCGTGACTTTCTGGTCAAGCACGCCCACCCCCGCGAAACCGCCTTCTTCCACAAGACGGCGCAGAAGTCGCTGCCGCCCGACAAGGCCCAGCAGCTCACCCCACGCGACTTCATCGTGGTGGCGCCAGCGTTCACTGTCACCGAGCTGTCAACGGCGTTCCAGATCGGTTTTCTGGTCTTTCTGCCGTTTCTTGTAATCGACCTGATCGTGGCCAACATCTTGATGGCGCTGGGCATGCAGCAGCTTTCGCCCCCAACGATTTCACTGCCGTTCAAGATACTGCTGTTCGTGCTGGTGGATGGGTGGGTCAAGTTGTCGCACGGCCTCGTGCTCACCTACCTGTAGCCGCGCCATGTTCAACAACGAAGCCGTGCAACTCACGCAGCAGGCGCTGTGGATGGTGCTGATGCTGTCAGCGCCGGCGGTGCTCGCCGCAGCGCTTGTGGGCCTGATCATCGCGTTCGTCCAAGCGGCCACACAGCTGCAGGAACAGACCTTCCAGTACGCCGCCAAGTTCTTTGTGACCGTGGTGGTGCTGATGCTCACGGCCTCGCTGATGGGCAGCATGCTGCTCACGTTCAGCGACCGCATCTTCTCCAACTTTGCCGGCATGGTGCACCGCGGATAGGCGTTCACCGATGCAGGCCTTTTCCATGAAACAGGGGCTTTGATGGATCCGAGCTGGTTGTTCACCGAATCTCTGAGCGGCCAGGCCATGCTGCTGGTGCTTGGGTCAACACGCATTGCAATGGCATTCATCGTCTTGCCGCTGCTGTCGGCCGATCTCGTGCCGGCGATGAGCCGCAATTCGCTCTACGTCATGTTCGGCATGGTCGCATTGGCCCTGCAGCCCGCCGTGGACCTGCGGTCGTTTGACATCGGCACCTGGCTGCTGCTGTTCGCCAAAGAAATGGCGTTGGGCGCGACGCTCGGCTTCGTGTTCGGCAGCGTGCTGTGGGCCTTTGAGGCGGCGGGGCAGTTCATCGACGGCAAGGCCGGCACCACCGCCTCGCAGGTGAATGACCCGATGTCGGGCCAGCAGGTGTCGCTGACGGGCCTGTTCTTCGTCAAGCTGGCAGGCTTTGTCTTCATGTTCTCTGGCGGCTTGCTGCTGCTGGTGGCCACCGTGATGGAGAGCTATTCCCTGTGGCCGCTGCTGCAGCTCAAGCCCATCTCGGTGCAGGTGGCGATGAAGCTGCTGGAGAACGAATTCAACCGTGTGCTGGTGGTGGCCTTGCTGGTGTCGGCGCCGGTCATCGTGACGCTGTTCGCGATCGACCTGGTGCTCGGCCTCATCAACCGTTTCGCGCCCCAGCTCAACCTCTTCTCCTTGGCCGCCTCAGCGAAGGTCTGGGCCTCGTCGCTGGTGATCCTGCTGATGCTCACTTCGCTGGTTCAGCAGCTGCTCGATGACATCTTTCGCCGGCCGGCGATCACGCTGAGGGCGTTGGAGGCGATGTTTCCGCGCTGAGGAGAACAATCTTGTCGGCCGCAAGGCCAAGTGTCGGCGTCATTGGCGATGGGCCAGCGCTTGCCCACTGCACCAGACGAAGATGAACGCTTACTCCTCCTCTTCTTCTTCTTCCGTGAAGCTGTCGTAGCTCAGCCCCGCCTCGGAAGCCAGGATCTCGCCTAGCGTGAGCCCGCGCGCGTTCCAACCGGCGTTCTTGCTCGACTGGCCGGTGTCGCTGGCATCGTTGTTGGTTGATGTGACCCCATCGTCGGTCGACGTGGCCGTGCTGTCGCTGCTTTCGTCGGTGCTGGTCTTGCCACCACCCAGGATCGCCTCCTGGCCTGGTTCCTCGTCAGCATTGGGGTTGGCAAACATCTGGCGGCCTTCGTCGCCCTGCTGCATCAACAATGTGTTGGCCGCGGCGAAGGCAGCTGCCTCCGCTTTAACGGTATCGCGCCGCACGTTCATAGTGGCTAGCGCTTGCCAGGGATTGGCCCCCGGCACCGGGTTCAGATCGACGGTGTCCTGGGGCTTGGCGTCGTACCAGAGCCAGCGCGTGTCGTGCCGGCTGTCCACGCCATCCTTTTGGTCCAGGCCGTCGTACTTCTTTGTGGAGCGACGGCTGAAGCCGCCTGGCGCCTGACCTGGATCGTTCTGAGAATTGCTGTCGCCGCCGTAGCGCCGTGCGTCTTTGTGCTCACCATGGCGCGATTTGTCGAACATCGATGCCACCCAGAGCTCTTCGAGGCTTCCCTCTTTGCCGCCGTGGGACGGGTGAGCTGTCATCCACTCTTTGATGGCGTCTTTGCCCCCGCTGACGCCGCCGCTGGCGTAGTCGGTTGCGCGAATGAGCTTGCCCGAACCGACCTCGGGGAAGGTGAAGAGGATGCCACCCTTGGGGTCCTTCATGGACTCCTGGACGTTCGTGATTTGCAAGTCCATGGTTCCGTCGGCATTCATCCCCACATAGAGATTCGTGCCACCGCTCAGATGCAGAATCTGGCCTTCAGCGGGATTGATCTTGAAAGCAAAGTACTCTGGCTCGGTACCACCTTTCTTGAAGTTCGGGTTGTGAGAGAAGACGTACCCGTCCTTGATGACAAAGTTCATCTTGAGGTTCT
>JACMKW010000612.1 GCA_014379885.1 Rhizobacter sp. | reverse complement strand
CGGCGCTGCATTTCTTCGGGCGTGAGTTTCTCGATGGAGTGCCCCAGCAGCCATGTGTGGCCAAAGGGGTCGAGCACCCGGCAGCTTCGCTCGCCGTAGAACTGGTCGGCGGGCTCGCTCACCAGCGTGGCGCCAGCGGCCACGGCAGCACGGGCCATCTCGTCGGCGTTGTCGACGTGCAGATGGATTCCCACTCCCTGCAGACCCTCTGGCGGCGGCGGGGTGATGCCGTATTCGGGATACGGGTCTGCAAGCATCAACACAGCGCTCGGGCCCATCTGCAATTCGGCGTGGCCGATGCGGCCGGAAGGCTCTGTCAAGCGGAACAGCTCAACCGCACCGAAAGCCTTGGCGTAGAAGTCAATGGCCTTTTGTGTGTCGGGCACGTTGAGGTAAGCAAAGACCTCGTGGATCGCATTGGGCATGGCTTTATCTCCTGGGTTTGATCACGTGATGGCCGCATCGTAGGCGGGCTGGTTCAGCGTGTATTGGAGATTTTTTCGCTGCTGTCATTCACCACCACGTGCGTGGGGTGGTCCGGCGCCACCGCGCGGTAGACGCTGGGTGTGATGCCGGCCATGCGCTTGAACTCGTGGATGAGGTGCGATTGGTCGGAGTAGCCGGCCTCAACCGCGGTTTGTGCCCAGTCGTGCGGCGGTTGCCGGGCCAGGCCTTCAATCAATGCATGAAAGCGCAGCACGCGCGCGTAGCGCTTGGGCGTGAGGCCCACGGCGCGCTCGAAGCGTGCGATGAATTGCGTGGGGCCGCAGCCGCTCGCGCGCTGCACGGGCTCGACGAGTGCGGCGGTGGGCTGCCGGGCCAGCGTTTGCAGCGCCGCCATCACCATGGTGTCGGCCGCAACGGCGTGGTGCAAGCGCGCCATCAGGTAGGCCTCAAGCCGCAGCAGCCGAGCGTGTGGGCCGTGGGCCTCGTGCAGATCTTCACGCAGCGCGCGGGCGCTCGGGCCCCACAGCGCGTCGAGCGGCACGGTGCAGTTGCGCAGCTCGGGCAGCGCACCCCCGAAAAAAGCTGCCGCGCCGCCGGGCTTGAAGTGCACGCCGACGACTGCGGAGGCGCTCTGCGTGTCGCGCTGATGGGCACGGTCTTGTGCGCCTTGCAGCACGGCACCGTTGAAGTGATGGCCCAGCGTGTCATCCGCATCCGCGAAGCGTGTGATGGTCTGCCGCTCCAGCAGCGGGATCACGATGTCGCAGCGGCCGGTGGGCAGGTTGGCCTCGCGTGCATGTGGCAAGGGGCCGCGCTCGCTGGCCCACAGCGTGTCGACGAAGGGCGCCAACGGAGCAATGGGGCGGCGTGATAGCAGCATGGCGCTCAAACGATCAGAGCTCGGTGCGCAGTGACCAGATCTCGGGGAACAGCACCACGTCGAGCATCTTGCGCAGGTAGCTCACGCCACCGGTGCCGCCGGTACCGCGCTTGAAGCCGATAACGCGTTCGACCGTCGTCACGTGGCGAAAGCGCCAGAGGCGGAAGGCATCTTCGAGGTCGGTGAGTTCTTCGCCGAGCTGGTACAGATCCCAGTGATGCTTCGGGTTGCGGTAGACGACCAGCCAAGCTTCTTCGACTTGTGCGTTGGCTGCGTAAGGTTGCTTCCAGTCACGCTCGGTGTGGCTGGTGGGCACGGCCTGGCCACGGCGGGCGAGCAGGCGCAAGGCTTCGTCGTACAACGATGGTGCGCGCCAGACGGCATCAACGCGCGCCAAGGTTTCTGGCCGGTGCGCATGCGGCTTGAGCATGGCGGCGTTCTTGTTGCCCAAGCTGAATTCGATGCAGCGGTACTGCCAACTCTGGAAACCGCTGCTGTTGCTCAGGTAAGGGCGGATGGCCGAGTACTCGGGCGGCGTCATGGTGGCCAGCACGTCCCAGGCATGCACGAGCTGTTCCATGATCTTGCTCACACGGGCCAGCATCTTGAAGGCGCTGCCGAGATCGTCGGTGGCCACGCAGCGAATGGCGGCACCGAGCTCGTGCAGCATCAGCTTCATCCACAGCTCGGAGGTCTGATGCTGAACGATGAACAACATCTCGTTGTGGTCGGGCGAGAGCGGGTGCTGGGCGCTCAGTACCGCGTCCAGATGCAGGTAGTCGCCGTAGCTCATG
>JACMKW010000611.1 GCA_014379885.1 Rhizobacter sp. | reverse complement strand
GCTCGCAAGCCGCAACCACCGCTTCGATGATGGCGAGTGCCAGCGGCTCATCCTGCATCAGCGCCGAGCCCGCCCACTTGGTGCACACCTTCTTGGCCGGGCAGCCCATGTTGATGTCGATGATCTGCGCACCACGTTCGATGTTGTAGGCCGCAGCTTCGGCCATCATGGCCGGCTCGGTGCCGGCGATCTGCACCGCGATGGGTGCCACCTCGCCGTCGTGGTTGGCACGCCGCGAGGTCTTCAGGCTGTTCCACAGATCCTTGCGCGAAGTGACCATTTCACTTACCGCGTAGCCCGCGCCCAGGCGCTTGCAGAGCTGGCGAAACGGCCTGTCGGTCACGCCCGCCATCGGGGCGGCGAACAGGCGGTTCGCCAGAGGAATGTGGCCGATGTGCATCGCGTGGTGAGGGGCGTGAAGGAGCGAGGCGGCTGCTCAAAAAGGAGGCAGAGTATAGCCCCGGCGGCTTGGCAACTTGCGCTCAAACTGCCCCACGCATAATCCTCGCCGATGGAAGCATGGATTGAGTCGCTGGTTGCGCTTTTGGCGCTGCCGAAGTTCGGGCTGAGCACGATCTTCGTGGTCGCCTTCATCTCCGCCACCTTGTTGCCCATCGGCTCCGAGTTGGCCGTGGTGGGTTTGCTGAAACTCAACCCCGAACTCTTCTGGCCTGCAGTGTTGGTGGCTACCGCAGGCAACACCTTGGGAGGGATGCTCACCTGGTGGATGGGCTACGGCGCCGAACGTGCCTACGAAAAGCTGGTGCACAAACCGCATGAAGCGCGTGTGCTGGTGTGGCTCAAACGGTTTGGCCCCAAGGCCTGTCTGCTGTCGTGGTTGCCCTTGGTCGGTGACCCGCTGTGTGCGGTGGCGGGCTGGTTGCGCTTGCCGTTCTGGCCTTGTGTGGTCTACATGGCGATCGGCAAGTTTGGCCGCTACCTCACCATGACGGCGCTGGTGTTGTGGGTATGGCCCGGCCGTTTGTGATCGCTGACAAAGCGATACGGTGTAACGCTGCACCGAATTGCCAGATAGTCGACGCTTGCACGGTGCTTTGCATGGGAATGCGCTCACCGCTGTGGCACGATCTTTTGACTGAATTTGCGTCGAGGTCTCTGTGAGCAAGAAGTCCCGGTCCAGCCTGAAGGCGAGCGCCGCGCCAGCCGCCGCCAAGGCCCCCGGCTGGTTTGAGCGTTTGAAGCGGCTGCGCCTGCGCTTCCAACGCAAGGGGCTCAACATCCACATGCTGCTCGAAGACCCGGCCGAACACATCGCCGAGATCAAGCGTGAAAGCGCCGTGGCCGACACCTCGGAGGCCGCCATGATGAGCAAGGCGCTCAAGGTGGTGCTGGATCGGCATGCGTCGTCGCGCAAGGTGTTGGCTCACCTCGGTCTGTTGGAGAGGTCGTTGAGTCGGCATGGCCTGAAGGCGCTGGAGAAGTTGCCGCCCGAGGTGATGCAGCGGGCCATGTCGCAACTTGAAACCCTGGTGTCCGACTGGTCGCAGGCCGGCCTGGCCGCATTGCGGGCGCGGGTCACGGCCGCGCTGATCAAGCAACGGCGCGCCGGCAAGCGGCGTCTGCCCAAGGCAGCGGAGCATCTCTCCGTGTTTCAAGACAGCAAGCGCTTGGAGGTCAACGAAGCCAGCCTGAGCACCTTCACGAAGGTCAACGCGCTCTGGGGCCACAACCTGCCGCCTAGCAAATAGGGCGCAGCGGTTGCATGAAAAAGGGGCGCCTCGGCGCCCCTTTTCACGTGTGGGTGGGGCAGTGCTCAGACCTTCTTGCGCGGGGCGGCCCGCTTGGCAGCAGGCTTGGCAGAAGGTTTCGCCGCCGTGGTCTTGGGAGCAGCCTTGGTGGCTGGGCCCTTGCTCAGCTTGGCAAGTTGCGCACCGAGCTCGTCGATGCGCTTGGTGAGGGACGCCACGTCTTTGGCACTGGGCACACCCAGCTTGCCCAGGGCGCGCGCGGTGCGCTCTTCGAAGATGGATTCCAGCTTGTCCCAGTGCTGGCCGGCCTTTGCCGTCACGTCGCCGGCCATGCCGCTCATCTTGCTGGCCACTTCGCCGATCTTTTCTTCAGCCACGCTCTGGGTCTTCTTCTGCAAGGTGACACCTTCCTTAACCAAGGCCTCGAACACCTTGCCGCCTTCTTCCTGTGCCTTGGAGAAGGCGCCCAGGCCGGCCAGCCAGATCTGCTGGGCCGAGTCTTTCACGGTGCTGGCGAACTGGCTGTCGAGCAGGTTGGCGGCCGAGGCGGTTTTCTTGTCGGCCATCTGTTTGAGTTTCTTGACCATGGTCTGTTTCCTGTGGGTGGAGAGTGAAAACCGCTCTGGCCCCAGAGCAGCGTGCGCCTTGCACTATAGGATCGACTGGCCTTGCGCGCACAGCGTTTCTCTAGTGAGCGATCTCTATGGTTCCCTCGGGGTAAGCGCGCAGCAGCCACGCCAGGTGTTTGATCAAGAATGCGGGCGGAATCACATCACCGCGCTACGGCCGATTCAGGAG
>JACMKW010000610.1 GCA_014379885.1 Rhizobacter sp. | reverse complement strand
CATGTCCAACCCCAGCACACCCGAGGCCAGCTTGGCGCGCTTCTCGCCTTCGAACGCCTCGCGCGCCGTGGCAGCCTCCAGCGTCTTGGCAGCAATGGCACGCGGTACGCACACCACGCCATCGTCGTCGGCCACGATCACGTCACCGGGGGTCACCAACATGCCGGCGCACACCACCGGGATGTTCACCGAGCCGAGCGTGGCCTTGATCGTGCCCTTGCTGCTGATGGCGCGGCTCCACACCGGGAACCCCATCTCCTGCAGCGTCTTCACGTCGCGCACGCCGGCGTCGATCACCAAAGCGCGCGCTCCTCGGGCCAGGAACGAGCTCGCGAGCAGGTCGCCGAAGTAGCCATCGGTGCAGTCGGCGGTGACGGCGGCCACCACGATGTCGCCGGGGCGGATCTGCTCGGCCGCAACATGCATCATCCAGTTGTCACCGGGTTGCAGCAGCACCGTCACGGCGGTGCCGGAGACCTGCGTGCCCGGGTAGATCGGCCGCATGTAGGGCTTGAGCAAACCCACGCGGCCCATGGCTTCGTGCACGGTGGCGCTGCCCAGCGCGGCGAGCTGGTCGGCCACAGCGGCATCGGTGCGATGAATGTTGCGGTAGCAAACCCCGAGTTCGTACATCTCACTTCCCCTTTGCCTTCAGAACTGCATCAAGCCGCGGATACACGTGCCGTGCATTGGCTTCGTAGACCTTGTGCTTGTCTTGCGCAGACAGGATCGTTGTGGCCTCGATGTAGCGTTTGGTGTCGTCGTAGTAATTGCCGGTCTCGGGGTCGATGCCACGCACCGCGCCGATCATTTCGCTGGCGAACAGGATGTTGTCGACCGGGATCACGGTGGTCAACAGGTCAATGCCCGGCTGGTGGTACACGCAGGTGTCGAAGAAGATGTTGTTCAGCAGGTGGTCTTTGAGCAGCGGCTTCTTCAGCTCCTGCGCCAGGCCACGAAAGCGCCCCCAGTGGTAAGGCACCGCACCGCCGCCGTGCGGAATCAAAAACTTGAGCGTCGGGAAATCCTTGAACAGATCGCTGGTCAGGCACTGCATGAAGGCCGTTGTGTCGGCATTCAGGTAGTGTGCGCCGGTGGTGTGAAAGCACGCGTTGCAGCTGGTGCTCACATGGATCATGGCGGGGATCTGATGTTCCACCATCTTCTCGTAGAGGGGGTACCACGAGCGGTCGGAGAGCGGCGGTGAGGTCCAGTGCCCGCCGGAGGGGTCGGGGTTCAAGTTGATGCCCACGTTGCCATATTCCCTGACGCACTTCTCCAGCTCGGGAATGCAGGTCTTGGGGTCAACACCCGGTGACTGCGGCAGCATCGCCGCGGGGATGAAGTGGTCGGGAAAGAGCTGCGCCACGCGGTAACAAAGCTCGTTGCAGATGGCGGCCCAGGTCGACGAGACCTTAAAATCGCCGATGTGGTGCGCCTTGAAGCTGGCACGCGGCGAGATGTTGGTGAGGTCGCTGCCGCGCTCTTGCATCTTCTTGAGTTGTTTCGCGATGATGGTCT
>JACMKW010000609.1 GCA_014379885.1 Rhizobacter sp. | reverse complement strand
GGCGATGTGGGCCGCTTCGACGAAGACGGCTTCCTCCCGCTCCTGGCCCGCTAGAAAGACATGGTCATCAGCGGCGGCTTCAACATCTACCCGAGCGACCTGGAGGCCGTGATGCGCCAACACCCGGCCGTGGCCGACGTGGCGGTGGTGGGCGTGCCGTCTGAAGCCTGGGGCGAAACGCCGGTCGGCTACGTGGTTCGCAAGGCGGGCAGCGCGGTGAGCGAAGCCGCCCTGCTCGACTGGTTCAGCCAGCAGGTCGGCAAGACACAGCGCCTCTCCAGCCTGCACTTCATCGACGAGCTGCCCCGCAGTGCCATTGGCAAGGTGCTCAAGCGTGAGTTGCGCGACAAGCACGTGGCCGGGGGTTGAGCATGCAGGTGCTGCTTGAGTCGCCCGACCAGCCAGACGTCATCCAGCTCATCGCCGATCTCGACGCTTATCAAGACACCTTGTACCCGCCTGAGAGCCGGCATGCGCTGGATCTCGACTCGCTGAAGCAGCCCAACGTGTTGTTTGCGGTGGCCCGCAATGCAGCAGGCGTTGCCCTGGGGTGCGGCGCGATCGTGCTGGCGGACGGTGATGCCGAAGGCGAGTTGAAACGCATGTATGTGAGCACAAGCGCCCGCGGTCGAGGCATCGCCCGCCGGCTTCTCACCCTGCTGGAAGCCCGTGCGCAAGCCCTCGGGTGTCGCACGCTGCGCCTGGAGAGCGGCCCCAAGCAACCCGAAGCGCTCGCACTCTACGCACGCTTTGGTTACCAGCGGCGAGGCCCGTTCGGCCCCTACCGCGACGACCCGCTCAGCGTGTTCATGGAAAAAAAACTCCCGCCCGGGCGCGGTGACAACACCATTGCATCGCTGCCTGATCTGCTGGCGCTCTACCCCGCGCCCAAAGAGCGCCCACTCAAGAAGCAGCTGTCGGCACTCGAAGCGCACAGCCGCCGCTTCATCGAGCTGTCGCCGTTTTTTGTCATCGCCACGGCCAGCGCGCAAGGCATGCCAGACGCCTCGCCGCGCGGTGGCGCGCCGGGCTTCGTGAAGGTGCTCGACGAGCGCACGCTGCTGATTCCCGATTTGCGAGGCAACAACCGTCTCGACTCGATGCGCAACATCATCGAGAACGGCAAGGCCGGCCTCATCTTCATCGTGCCCGGTGTTGACGAAACGCTGCGCATCAACGGCCGCGCCTGGCTCTCGCGTGACGCGGCGCACCTGGCCCGTTTCAGTGGCGAGCAGAACCCACCGCGGCTCACGATCTGCGTCAGCGCCGACGAGGTCTACCTCCACTGCGCCAAGGCCTTCATGCGCTCGCGGCTGTGGTCTGCCGATGCGCAGGTGCCGCGCTCCGCCTTGCCCACCATCGGCGAAATGATCAGCCGCCAGACCGGGATGGTTGGCGCGGTCGAGACCCAGGAGCAGATGATCCAGCGCTATCAGGCCGACCTCTGACCGCATCCCCAGGGAAGGCCCCGTTGACGATACAAGCACATACCTGTAGCCTTATCAGATATATCTGATTCAAGGCCATGACAAATTCCACCCTCGTCGAGACCACCCTCGGCCGAGTGCGCGGCAGCAGCCGCGCGACCGGCGGGCTTTGCTTCCGCGGCATTCCTTACGCGGCCAGCACCGCCGGCGCCCACCGCTTCTTGCCGCCCCAGCCCGTCACGCCCTGGAGCGATGTGCGCGAGACCACGGCCTATGGCCAAAGCTGCCCGCAGATCGTGACGCCGCGCACCCGCGTCTTTCAGTGGCTCGCCAGCGAAGCGCCTTTGGGCGAAGACTGCCTGGTGCTCAATGTCGACACACCCGCGGCCGACGCTGCCAAGCGCCCGGTGATGGTCTACCTGCACGGCGGCGCGTTTGCGCTCGGCTCGGGCAGCTCGGCCGTGTACGAGGGCGGCCCGCTCACGCAGCGTGAAGACGTGGTGCTGGTCACCGTGAACCACCGGCTCAACCTCTTCGGCTACCTGTGTCCACTGCAAGGCAGCGACCCACGCTTTGCCGACGCCGGCAACGCCGGCATGCTCGATCTCGTGGCCGCGCTGCAATGGGTGCGCGACAACATCGCGCGCTTTGGTGGTGACCCCAACTGCGTGACCATCTTCGGCCAGTCGGGCGGCGGCGCAAAGGTCGCCATCCTGATGGCGATGCAAGAGGCGCAAGGTCTCTTCCACCGCGCCATCGTGCAGAGCTCGTCCTCAGGCTTTCGGGTGCAGCCGCGCGAGGAGTGTGAAGAGGCCACCCGCAAGCTCTTCAAGAAGCTGGAGCTGCCCGAAGGCGATTTCGCCGCGCTGCAAGCGGTGCCGGCCGAGAGCCTGCTGCACGCCATGCAGTCGGTGGTTGCAGCGAGCCACGGGCAAGACAGTTTCCGCCCGGTGATCGATGGCCGCACGCTCAAGCGCCACCCGTTCCATCCGAATGCACCCGAGGTGTCGGCCGGCGTGCCGTTGATGATCGGCCACACACGCACCGAGGCCACGTTCTTTCTCGCGGCCGACCCGACCAACTTCACTGTGGATGGTGACGACGCACGGCGGCGCATCCAGCGTTTCCTGCGGCTCGACGATGCAGGCACCGACGCCTTGCTTGCCGTCTACCAGGCCCAGCACCCCGGCGCTCCTGGCCACGTGCTGCTCGCCTACATCGCCACCGACTACCTCTACCGCCTGAACAACATCACCGGTGCCGAGCAAAAGGTGAAGCAGGGCACGGCACCGGTCTACGCGTACGAGTTTGCGTGGGAGAGCCCGGCGCTGGGTGGTAAGTTCATGTCGCCGCACACCGCGGAGATTCCGTTCGTCTTCGGCCAGGTCGCGCTCGCCAGCGCCTTCACCGGCGATGGGCCCGAGCTGCCACGCCTGGAGCGCCAGATGATGAAAGCCTGGGCGCAGTTTGCCCGCACCGGCAACCCCCAGCACGATGACTTGCCGGCGTGGCCCACTTACTCGCTCGACACACGCGCCACCATGGTCTTCGCCGCCGACAGCCAGGTGGTCAACGACCCGCGCGGTGCCGAGCGTGTGGCCATCGGCCAGGTGCCGGCCTTCCACCCCGGCAGCTCGCTGTATGCACGCTGAACTGCGCGAAACGAGACCGACCATGAACACCATGCCCTTGTCGCGCTACACCGTGCTCGACCTCACCATCGCCCGCGCCGGCCCGACCGCCGTGCGGCTGCTTGCCGATTGGGGAGCACGAGTCATCCGCATCGAGCAGCCACCCAAGCAGAGCAGCGGCAACATCACCGGTGCGCTGCGCCGCAGCGCCGACGAACAAAACCTGCATCGCAACAAACGCAGCCTGTGCATCGACTTGAAGCACCCGCAAGGCATCGAGTTGCTGCGCAGCCTGGTGACCCGCGCCGACGTGGTGGTGGAGAACTTTCGCGCCGACGTGAAGACGCGCCTGGGGCTCGACTACGAGCAGCTCAAAGCCATCAACCCGCGCATCATCCTCGCGAGCATCTCGGGTTTCGGGCAAGACGGCCCCTACCGCGACCGCCCAGGGGTCGATCAAATCGTGCAAGGCATGTCGGGCCTCATGTCCATCACCGGCGAGCCGGGCAAGGGCCCCATGCGAGCGGGCATTGCGGTATCAGACACCTCGGCCGGCATGTTCCTCGGCCAGGGCATCCTGCTCGCGCTGCTGCACCGCGAGCACACGGGCGAGGGCCAATGGGTGCACACCTCGCTGCTCGAATCGATGCTCAACAAGCTCGACTTTCAAGGCGCGCGCTACACCATGAGCAAGGAAGTGCCGGCACAGCAAGGCAACTTCCACCCGCTGGCCGTGCCGATGGGGGTGTTCGAGTCGAGCGATGGCCTCGTCAACCTGGCTGCGAGCACGCAGAAGATGTGGGGCAACCTGTGCAAGACGCTGGGCGCCGACGACCTCTTCAACGACCCTGACTACGTAGACGTGCGTTCACGCGTTCGCCACAAGCTCAAGCTCAACACCGACGTGAACACGCTGACCAAGCACTTCAGCACACAAGACCTGGTGGAGCGGCTGAACGCCGTGGGCGTGCCCTGCGGCCCGATCAACGACATCGGCCAGGCCTTCGAAGACCCGCAAACCCAGCACTTGCGCATGACACGCCCGGCCCCGCACCGTGAGCTGGGTGACGTGAACCTGGTGCGCTCGCCGATCAACCTGTCGCGCTTTCCGCACCCTGCGGCGTTTCACCACGCCGCCCCGGATGCGGGGGAGAACACCTTGGATGTGTTGCGTGAATTCGGTTACGGCGACGCGGCCATCGAACAACTGAGAGAACAAGGGGCGATTGCATGATCCAACTCAAAACCGAAAAGCTGCTCGCCCACGTCGACCAAGGCATCGGCTGGCTCACCTTCAACAACCCTGAGCGCCGCAACGCCATCTCGCTGGAGATGTGGCAAGGCCTGGGCGAAGTGCTGCAAGCCTTTCAAGAAGACGACAGCGTGCGCGTGGTGGTGCTCAAGGGCGCAGGCGGCAAGGCCTTCGCGTCGGGCGCTGACATTTCCGAGTTCGACCAGCACCGCGCCAACGCCGAACAGCGCAAGCAGTACGGCGAGATCGCCGAGCGTGGCCGCGCTTGGCTTGGCAGGCTCGACAAACCGCTCATCGCGATGATCCAGGGCTTTTGCATCGGCGGCGGGCTGGCCGTGTCGTTGAGCGCCGACGTGCGCTTTGCCACCACCGGCTCCACCTTCGGCATCCCGGCCGCCAAGCTGGGCCTGGGCTACGAGTACGCCGGCGTGGCGGCCCTGGCCCGCCTGGTCGGCCCGTCGAACGCACGCGACATCTTGTTCAGCGCCCGCTTCATGCAGGCCGAAGAAGCATTGCGCATGGGCCTGGTCAACTTCGTGGTGGGTGAAGACGAACTCGAAGCCCGTGTGCGCAGCTATGCCGCGGCAATCGCCCGCAACGCACCACTCACCGTGCATGCCGCCAAGGCAGCGATCAACACCTTCGAGCGTTACTCTCGCACCGACGCGGCCGAGGTGGCTGCGCTGGTCGACGCGTGTTTCAACAGCGAAGACTACGCCGAGGGTCGCCGCGCCTTCAGTGAGAAGCGCCCGCCGGAGTTCAAGGGCCGCTAGAGTTGGAGACATGACACCCCAACTCACGATCGACGACCACGTTGCCACCATCACACTGAACCGCCCGCGCCAGGCCAACCGGCTCGACCCCGACGATCTGGTCGCGCTGGCCGAGCATGTGGACACCGTCAACGCCCGCAGCGAGGTGCTGGTGCTGCGCCTGCGAGCCGAGGGCAAATACTTCTGCAGCGGCGCCGACATCGGCCAGATCGGCAAGAAGCGCAGCGTGAGCTTCGACCAGATGGTCGATGCCTTCGAAGACGCGCGCCCGGTGACCATCGCCGTGTTGCAAGGCGGCGCTTACGGCGGCGCCACCGATCTGGCGTTGGCCTGCGACTTTCGCATCGGCTCGCGCAATGTCGACATGTTCATGCCGGCAGCTCGCCTGGGCCTGCACTTCTACCAGCGCGGGCTGGAGCGCTATGTGAGCCGGCTGGGCATCAACATGGCCAAGCGGCTGTTCCTCACTGCGGAGAAGATCGACGCCGTAGAGATGCACGCCTGCGGCTTCCTGACCCACCTGGTCGACAGTGACGATCTCGCTACCACCGCCGACCAGCTCACCGACACGCTGGCCGGCATGGCGCCGCTGGCCCTTCTGGGCATGAAAAAGCACCTCACACGCATGGCCCGGGGTGTGCTCGACCCGACCGAGCTGCAGCGCGACATCACCCGCGCCGCGCAGTCGGCCGACCTGAAAGAAGGCGCGGCCGCCTGGGCCGCCAAACGGCCCGCTCGCTTCACCGGGCGCTGAAAACCGCGCGGCCGATGGCGCAAAGCGTTGGCATATCATCGGCGCGCTTTCACGCCCGCACCATGCCAACAGCCAAACCGCCCCCCGCAAAAAAGAGCGCCGCCGCCGTGCCGATGGAGGGCGGGCTGCGCGAAGAGCAGCTCATCACCATTGCCGCCGACCTGTTCGCGCGCAAGGGTTATGAAGGCACCTCGTTGCGCGACATCGCCGAGACCGCCGGAATCACCAAGGCCGCGCTGTACTACTGGTTTCCCGAAAAGAAGACGCTGTTCCAGCGCGTGGTCCTCGGGCGCATGACGTCGCTGGTTGAACGTGTGACGCAAGCCGTCGCCGAGGCCGACGAGCCGATCGCCAAGATCCGCGCCTTCCTGCTGTGCAGCGCCGAGCGGATCGATGCGGATCGTTCCGGGTGGAACAGTTCGTCAAACACCTTCTGGTCGAACTTCGACCCCGTTCAACGGCAGGCCGTGGTGCCACTGCGAGACCGCTTCGAACGTTTGCTGCGCCAGTGTGTGAGCGATGCGGTGGCACAAGGCAAACTGCGCGACATCGACCCCGCCCTGGCCACCCGCTTGCTGCTTTCCGGGCTGGGCCACCTGCCGCGCTGGCACAAGCCCGGCGGGCGCTTCACGGCCGTGCAGGTGGTAGAGCAATACATCGACATGGTGTTGAACGGCCTGGCCCGCAAAGGCTGAAGGCCCCTCAAGGAGCTGCCATGCATCCCGTCTCATGCACCGAAGAGCGCCACGCAGCGGCCATCCTGGCCATCTTCAACGAAGCCATCGTCAACTCCACCGCGCTGTACGACTACAAGCTGCGGACGCCCGAATCGATGGTGGGCTGGTTCGCTGCCAAGCGCGCAGGCGGCTTCCCGGTGGTCGGCTTCGAGAACGATGCGGGCGAACTGCTCGGTTTCGCCAGCTACGGCACGTTCCGCGCCTGGCCGGCCTACAAATACAGCGTGGAGCACTCGATTTACGTTCACCAGGATCACCGCGGCCAGGGCCTGGGCCGCAAGCTGCTGGAGGCCATCGTGGCTGCGGCATATGAGCGCAACGTGCACACCTTGATCGGCGGCATCGATGCTGCCAACGAGGCCAGCATTGCGCTCCATCAAAACCTGGGCTTCGAACACGCCGGCACCATCCGCCAAGCGGGTTTCAAATTCGGCCGCTGGCTCGACCTCGCGTTCTATCAACGCATTCTTGACACACCTGCGCAGCCGGTTGACGGGTAGCGTGTCATCCCATCCTTGGCAATGCCGTTTCGCGTAGCTGCTTCTTCCGGGCTTGCTCGTCGGCGCGTGTTGTCGCCTCGGCAGGCTTTGAGCGAGCCTGAGCAGTGCGAAGAGACTCAGACGCGCACCTGATTAGTGACATACCTCAGCCGCCCGCTGCACTCCGTTCGGGCTGAGCCTGTCGAAGCCAGCGCAGCGCTGGTCGCACTCTTCGACAGGCTCAGGGCGAACGAGCTCTGGCTGCGGCATGTCACTGGTCAAGAGCGAGCAAGTGACCAACAAGCACTGGGTTGAGTCTGTGCAGCAGACGTGCGTCGCGTGTGCTATTTTCCAGCCCCTATGACGCGCACAACAAGCATTCAGGAGCGCATCCGCACCGCCATCGAGGCCGAGATCCTCTCCGGCACTCGCCCTCCCGGAAGCCCCATCGACGAAAAGGCCCTGGCTGCGAGCTTCCATGCCTCGCGCACGCCGGTGCGTGAAGCGCTGATGCTGTTGTCGGCCCAAGGCCTAGTGCACATTGCGCCACGCTCGGGCATCTATGTGCGCCGGCCGAGTGCTGCCGAGTTGGCCGCGCTGCTGGAGGCGCTGTGCGAAATCGAATCCACATTGGCTCGCCTGGCCGCACGGCGTGTCACGCCGCAAAAAACCGCCGCGCTGGTCGAATCGCTGAGAACCGCCTCGCGCTTTGCCAAAGCCGAAGACCGCTCCGGTTACGCCAAAGCCAACGCGGTTCTGCACGACCACATCTACGAAGGCAGCAGCAACCCGATCCTGGTGGACCACGTACGCGGTG
>JACMKW010000608.1 GCA_014379885.1 Rhizobacter sp. | reverse complement strand
ACGGGCGAAGGGGGCAGTTCAGACACAGCAACTGACTGACTGGTCAGTAATGTATTCGGGCACTTGGGCGGTGTCAAACACCTCATGGGTCATGACTTGTGGCGCATTTGGCAACCGCAAGCACAGCGACAATGCGCGCTGAAATCCACGCCCCATGAGCATCAACCACTACGAAAACTTCCCCGTCGCATCGGTGCTGTGCCCCCCGGCACTGCGCCCCGCCGTGGCGGCGATCTACTGGTTCGCCCGCACCGCCGACGACCTGGCCGATGAAGGCGATGCCACTCCCGAGCAGCGCCTCGCCGCGCTCGCCCACTACCGGGCCGAGCTTCACGCCGCTGCAGCAGGTCGCGCCGTTGGATCAAAGTGGCAACACGTCTTCGGCCCGTTGAAGCCTGTTCTAGACAGACACGCCCTGCCCGTGCCCCTGTTTGAAGACCTGCTCAGCGCATTCGAGCAAGACGTGAACAAGACCACTTACATCGACCGCGCCGAGTTGCTGGCCTATTGCCGCCGTTCGGCCAACCCGGTGGGCCGGCTTCTGCTGCATCTCTATGGCGTGCAAGGTGCCGTGCAGTTGCGCCAGTCCGACGACATCTGCAGCGCCTTGCAACTGGCGAACTTCTGGCAAGACCTGAGCGTCGACACCCAACGCGGGCGGGCCTACATCCCGCTGGCCGACTGCGAACGCCACGACGTGCCGCTCGCGGCGCTGCTGGCACGCGAACACTCGCCCAACACGCGCGCCCTGGTGGCCGACATGGTCGCCTGGGCCAAAGGCCTGATGCTCGCCGGTGCACCCCTCGTCCACAACCTGCCCGGGCGCGCCGGCTGGGAGCTGCGCCTGGTGGTGCAAGGCGGGCTGCGCATTCTGGAGAAGATCGAACGCCTGCAGTACGCAAGCCTGCTCAAGCGGCCCAAGCTGCACGCGTACGACGCCCCGCTGCTGCTGTGGCGCGCGCTGCGCATGAAAGCGCCCTCACCTGCGTCCCTGCGAGAGGCCCGCCCATGACGCCCGAGCAGTACGTGCAAGACAAGGCGGCGCAAAGCGGCTCCAGCTTCTACTACGCCTTCCTGTTCCTGCCCCCACCGCGGCGAGCAGCGATCACCGCCTTCTACGCATTCTGCCGTGAGGTGGACGATGTGGTCGACGAAGTGCAAGACCCGAGCGTGGCCGCCACAAAACTTGCCTGGTGGCGCAAGGAAGTGGCTACGGCGTTCGGCGGCCAGCCCAGCCACCCTGTGATGAAGGCCTTGATGCCACATGCAGCCGCATTCGACATCCGTGCCGAACACCTCGTCGCGGTGATCGAAGGTTGCCAGATGGACCTGGATCAATCACGCTACCTCGACTTTGCCGGCCTGGCGCGCTACTGCCACCTGGTGGCTGGCGTGGTCGGCGAAGTGGCCTCGGGCATCTTCGGCCGCACAGAAGCCGCCACGATTCAATACGCCCACAAGCTGGGCCTGGCCATGCAGCTCACCAACATCATTCGCGACGTGGGCGACGACGCGCGGCGCGGGCGCATCTACCTGCCGGTGTCGGAGCTGCAGCAATTCGAAGTAAAGGCACAAGAGGTGCTCAACCGCGGCTATAGCGATCGTTTCAGCGCGCTGATGCGCTTTCAGGCCGAACGTGCTCACCGCTGCTACGACGAAGCCCTCGCCCTGCTGCCCGAGGCCGACCGCCGTGCGCAAAAGCCGGGGCTGATGATGGCAAACATTTACCGCACCCTGCTGCAAGAGATCGAGGCCGACAACTTCCAGGTGCTGCATCAGCGCACGTCGCTCACGCCCCTGCGCAAATTGTGGATTGCGATGCGCACCAACTTGAGAGGCCGTTGATGGGGGTGCCGCGACGGGTGGCCGTCGTCGGTGGCGGCTGGGCCGGGCTGGCCGCAGCGGTCGAGGCCACACGGCGTGGCCACGACGTCACCTTGTATGAAATGGCGCCGCAGCTCGGCGGCCGCGCACGCGAAGTTGACTTCGGCGAGCTGCGGCTCGACAACGGCCAACATATCCTGATCGGTGCCTATTCCCAAACCCTGTCCTTGATGCGGATGGTGGGTGTGGACATCGACCACGCCTTGCTGCGCACGCCGCTGTGCGTTACCTACCCTGACGGCACCGGGCTGCAACTCAAAGCCGGCTCGCCGATTCTGGCCTTCGCCAGCGCCGTGCTGCGCTACCCGGGCTGGCGCTGGCGCGACAAGCTAGCCTTGCTGACGACCTCTTCACGCTGGGCTTGGCAACGCTTTCGGTGCGACCCGACTCTCTCAGTGGCAAAACTGACAGCGCATTTGCCATCAACCGTCAGAGACGAATTGCTGGACCCACTCTGTGTGGCCGCGCTCAACACTCCGGCGTCGCAGGCGAGTGCGGCGGTGTTCCTGCGTGTGCTCCAAGACGCCCTGTTCTCGGGCCCCGGTTCGGCCGACTTGCTGCTGCCGCGACAGCGTCTGAGCGAGCTCTGGCCACGGCCCGCAGCGCGCTGGCTCAAGGCGTCGGGCGCGACCATCCAGCTTTCGCAACGGGTGGACTCGCTGGAGCGCACAGCTGACACATGGCGGGTCAATGGCGAGCCCGCCGACGCCGTGGTGCTCGCCTGCACCGCGAATGAGGCCGCCCGTCTCGCCGCACCACTCGCACCCGACTGGGCACGCCATGCAGCAGCATTGAGCTACGAGCCGATCGTGACGGTGTACGCGACCAGCCTCGGCTGCCGCTTGCCGCAACCCATGACGGCCTTGCACAGCGACGAACAAAACCCGGCGCAGTTTGTGTTCGATCTCGGCGCGCTCAGCGGCCAGGCCGGCGTGCTGGCACTGGTCGTCAGCGGTGCGGCGCCCTGGGTGGCACGAGGCATGAAGGCCGTCACGGCCGCTGCCCTGGTGCAAGCACAACAAGCGTTGGCCGCATACCTGCCCAACCCGCTCGTGGCCCTCAAGACCACCACCGAAAAACGAGCCACCTTCCTGTGCACGCCGCAGTTGCAGCGCCCGGCGCAAAAGGTGTCACCTGGCCTGTTTGCGGCTGGCGACTACGTGGCCGGCCCCTACCCGGCCACGCTGGAAGGTGCGGTGCGTTCGGGCGTGGCAGCCGCATCGGCTATCGCTTGAATTTTCGCGATGCAAAATCTCGCGAAACTGCGTCAAAATGACCGGATGAAAAGCAAAGAGGGTCAAAAACCCGCGATCCAGGTGCTTGAACGCATGTTCTCGCTGCTGGATCTGCTGGCTTCGCACCAGGATCCGATTTCTCTGAAGCTCATCAGCGAGCAAACCGGCTTGCACCCCTCCACCGCCCACCGCATCCTCAACGACCTGACGGTTGGGCGTTACGTCGACCGCCCCGAAGCTGGCAGCTACCGCCTGGGCATGCGCCTGCTGGAGCTTGGCAACCTGGTGAAAGCACGCCTCGATGTGCGCGACGCCGCACTCGGCCCGATGCGCGAGCTGCACAAGCTCACACACCAGCCGGTGAACCTGTCCATGCGCCAAGGCGACGAGATCGTCTACATCGAACGCACCTACAGCGAACGCTCTGGCATGCAGGTCGTGCGGGCGGTCGGCGGCCGTGCCCCTTTGCACCTGACTTCCGTGGGCAAACTCTTCCTCGCCCACGACGACCCGCAGCGCGTGCGCGCCTATGCCACCCGCACCGGCCTGGCCGGCCACACGCGCAACAGCATCACCGATGTGTCTACGTTGGAGCGCGAGTTGTCCAAGGTGCTGCAATACGGCACCGCACGCGACGACGAAGAGCTGGAGCTGGGCGTGCGCTGCATGGCCGCCGGCATTCTGGACGACCAAGGCAAGCTGGTGGCAGGCTTGTCGATCTCAGCCCCGGCCGATCGCCTGGAAGAAGGATGGCTGGAGCGGCTCAAGTCGACCGCGTCACAGATCTCATCGGCGCTGGGTCACCGCGGATAGCTTCGCATTCCGCTCAAAAGCAAAGAGCCCGGCATGCCGGGCTCTTTGCTTTTGGAATCAGAGCGAAGAGATCAAGAGGTCAGCTTCGGCGCCTCGAGCACGGTCGGCTCAGTCGCTGGCGTGGCTTCAGGCATCGGCACCGCTGCAGGCACCACCACGGTGGGTGCTATCAACAGTGCCGGCGCAGCCAGCGCCGGACCGGCCGGGGCTGCCACCATGATCGGCCTTTCGTTCACCCACTTGCGCACCCGCTCGGCGTCCCCAATACGGGAATACTTGCCCGCTGAATCAAGGAACACCATCACCAGTTGACGCCCGGCCAGCTTGGCCTGCATCACCAGGCAACGGCCGGCCTCAGAGATGTAGCCGGTTTTTTGCAGGCTGATGTCCCACTCGGGGTTACGCACCAAGCCATTCGTGTTGCGGAACTGAACCTGCCGGCGACCCACCGCCACCTGATGCTCGTGCGAGGTCGACAGCTCACGAATCACTTGGTAGTTGTGCGCAGCCTTGACCAGCGTCACCAGATCACGAGCGCTCGACTGGTTGCGGCTCGACAAGCCTGTGGGTTCTACATATTTGGTATTGCTCATGCCAAGCTCGACCGTCTTGCGGTTCATGGCGGCCACAAAGACATCCAGGCCACCCGGGTAGGTGCGACCCAACGCATGCGCGGCGCGGTTTTCGGACGACATCAGGGCCAGATGCAGCATCTCGCCGCGTGTGAGCTGCGTGCCCACGGTCAGGCGCGAGCGGCTGCCCTTTTCGGTATCGACATCGGCCTGGCTGACGGTCAGCAGCTCGTCGAGCGGAAGCTTGGCTTCGGTCACGACCAGTGCCGTCATCAGCTTGGTCAGCGATGCGATGGGCAACACGGCCTGTGAATTCTTGCTGAAGAGAACCTCGTTGGTCTCTTGGTCCATCACGAGCGCGACACTGGACTTCAGCGCCAGCGGGTCGATGGTTCCATGCAGGCCGGAGGCTTGACCGAACGAGGGCTTGGCCGGCACGACGACGTGCGCGCGAAGACTGGTGCGCTTGATGTTGCGAACAGTCACAAATTTCGATTTGACGCCCGGCGCCTTGGACACGGCTGCCACGCGCTTCTTGGCCGGCTTGGCTGTCGCACCCGCAGACAGTGGCAGGCAGACAGCAATCGTCAGCGCGATCAGACCACGCAGAACGAAAAACGCTGACTTTTGGGAGAACCGCATCACAACTACCCCTTGACGCTCGGTATTTCGAGTGTAGCCCAAAGAAAAAACCCCGCAATATCAAAAACTTGCGCCATTTTCCTCAAGTGAGACTAAGGAGTTGTCAGGTGCGTGACAAATATCACCCCTGGGCAGCGACGCGCTCGTTCTTGCTGTGCAGCTTGTTCAACGCTGCGAGGTAGGCCTTGGCTGACGCGACCACAATGTCAGGGTCGGATCCCACGCCGTTGACAACACGCCCGCCATGTTGCAGCCGCACCGTCACCTCGCCCTGCGATTCTGTGCTGCCCGAGGTGATGGCATTGACGGAATAGAGCAGCATTTCGGCCCCACTTTTCAGCTGCGACTCGATGGCCTTCAGGCTGGCGTCCACCGGGCCATTGCCGTCGCTCTCGGTGTGGTGCTCGGTGTCCCCTGCCGCGAATGCCACCTTGGCGTGCGGGCGCTCGCCGGTTTCCGAGCGCTGCGACAAAGCCAGCAGGCGGTAGTACTCGTGCTCAGTGGTCACTGACTCGTCCATTACCAAGGCGAGGATGTCTTCGTCAAAGATGTCACTCTTGCGATCGGCCAGCTCCTTGAATCGGGCAAAAGCGGCATTCACCTCGGCTTCGGAGTTCAACTGAATGCCCAGCTCATGCAGGCGCTGCTTGAATGCATTGCGCCCCGAGAGCTTGCCCAGCACGATCTTGTTGGCGGCCCAGCCCACGTCTTCGGCGCGCATGATTTCATAGGTGTCACGTGCCTTGAGCACGCCGTCTTGGTGGATGCCCGAAGCGTGTGCGAAGGCATTGGCCCCGACGACCGCCTTGTTGGGCTGCACCACGAAGCCCGTGGTCTGCGACACCAGGCGAGATGCCGACACGATCTGGGTGGCATCGATGTCGAGCGCGAGGTCGAAATAGTCCTTGCGTGTGCGCAAGGCCATCACGACTTCTTCCAGCGCGCAGTTGCCCGCTCGCTCGCCCAAGCCGTTGATGGTGCATTCGATTTGCCGCGCGCCGCCGATCTTCACGCCCGCGAGCGAGTTGGCCACCGCCAGCCCCAAGTCGTTGTGGCAATGCACCGACCACACCGCCTTGTCGGCGTTGGGAATGCGATTGCGCAGATCGAGGATGAAGTTGCCGTACAGCTCGGGGATGGCATAGCCCACGGTGTCGGGGATGTTGATGGTGGTCGCGCCTTCGGCGATCACCGCTTCCAGCACACGACACAAGAAGTCAGGATCGGAGCGGTAACCGTCTTCCGGCGAAAACTCCACGTCACCCGACAAGTTGCGTGCGAAGCGTGTCGACAAACGCGCTTGTTCGAACACCTGGTCGGGCGTCATGCGCAGCTTCTTTTCCATGTGCAAAGCGCTGGTGGCCAGGAACAGGTGAATGCGGGTGGAACTGCCGCCTTGCAGTGCCTCGGCAGCACGCGCGATGTCACGGTCGTTGGCACGGGCCAGTGAGCAGACGGTGCTGTCCTTGATGGCGTGGGAGATGGCCTTCACGGCCTCGAAGTCGCCGTTGGACGAGGCCGCAAAACCAGCCTCGATCACGTTGACCTTCAGCCGCTCAAGCTGACGTGCGATGCGCAGCTTTTCGTCCTTGGTCATCGACGCGCCAGGGGATTGTTCGCCGTCACGCAAGGTGGTGTCGAAGATGATGAGTTTGTCGGTCATGGCTGGCTCCTGATTTCTGTCCGCATGTTAGGCGACGACGGCTTGCGCAAAGCGCAGGTGACCCTGCCGCATGGCGCGTTGCAGGCCCGAGGTAATGGCCTTCAGCGACGCCGAGACGATGTTGGAATCGATACCAACGCCAAACAGCGTGACGGCATCTCCAATGCGTACCTCGATGTACGCCACCGCCTTCGCATCCGCACCGCTGCCGATGGCATGTTCGTGGTAATCGAGCACACGCACTTTGGTTGAAAGCTGACGGTTCACGCCTTCCACAAATGCGTCGATGGGGCCGGAGCCCACGCCGTCGACTCCGAGGCCGCGCCCACCCAGCTCAACCGCGGTGGACAAACGCACTTGGCCGTTCGGCGCCTCCGAGATCGTGGCGTGGATGACCTGTGCACTCCATGCACCGGCCACGCTGTACTCGCGCTGGAAGATGTTCCACAGCTCGGTGGCCGTCAGCTCCTTGCCGCTGTCGTCCATCACCTGCTGCACCACCTGGCTGAACTCGATCTGCAGTCGACGCGGCAGCTCCACGCCGTATTCGTTCTCGAGCAGGTACGAGATGCCACCCTTGCCCGACTGGCTGTTGACGCGGATCACCGCGTCGTAGCTGCGACCCAGATCCTTCGGGTCGATGGGCAGGTAAGGCATGTTCCACACATCGCCGTCTCGTCGTGCGGCAAATGCTTTCTTGATCGCGTCCTGGTGCGAACCGGAGAACGAGGTGTAGACCAGGTCGCCCACATACGGATGGCGCGGGTGAACCGGCAACTGGTTGCAGTGTTCGACACAACGTCGCACCTCGTCGATGTCGGAAAAGTCGAGTCCGGGCGCTACGCCCTGCGTGTAGAGATTGAGCGCGATGTTGACCAGATCCACATTGCCTGTGCGTTCGCCATTGCCAAATAAGCAGCCCTCGATGCGATCCGCACCGGCCATCAAAGCCAGCTCACCAGTAGCAGTGCCGGTACCACGGTCGTTGTGCGGGTGAACTGAGAGCACGATGGCATTTCGGCGAGCCAAATGGCGATGCATCCACTCGACCATGTCGGCAAACACGTTCGGCGTGGAACGCTCGATGGTGGTGGGCAGGTTGACAATGCACTTGCATTCCGGCGTGGGTTGCCACACCGCGACAACAGCATCCACGATGCGCTTTGCGAATTCGAGCTCAGTGTCGGAGAAGGTCTCCGGCGAATACTCGAAACGCCAGTCTGTTGTGGGCTGTTCGGCAGCCAGTTGGTTCATCAACTGCGCATGCTCGACCGCCAAGTCGACCACGCCATCTTGATCAAGCCCCAAGACCACATCACGCATCACCGGTGCCGTGGCGTTGTAGAGATGAACGATGGCGCGTCGGGCGCCTTGAAGCGACTCGAAAGTGCGGCGTATCAGCGGCTCGCGTGCCTGTGTCAGCACCTGGATGGTCACATCGTCAGGGATGAGATTGCGCTCGATGAGCATGCGAACGAAATCAAACTCGGTTTGCGATGCCGACGGAAAACCGACCTCGATCTCCTTGAAGCCGATGCGCAGCAGCATCTGGAACATGCGCAGCTTGCGTTCAGCGTCCATTGGCTCGATCAGCGCCTGATTGCCGTCGCGCAGATCGGTGCTCAGCCAGATGGGTGCACGCGTCAGCACGGCATCAGGCCAGGTGCGGTCGCGCAAGGCAACGGGAGCGAAAGGTCGGTATTTCAAGTGCGGTTGTTTCAACATGGTGAACCCCAGAGAGTTGAATTGACAACCAGCACGCTCACAAAGCAAAACGGCCCGATGCTGGTTGCATACGGGCCGTTGAGAGCGAAAACGAGTAGACGTGAACGATCAGCGAGCCCGTGGCACCTCTAGTAGGGCTAGCGTGAAAGCGGTCGAGAACGTCATGGGCGCGAATATAGCACGCAGCTTTTCAGCGGTGCAGCCCTTCTTCATCGGGCTCGTCCATCGAGGTAGCGATGACGCTCACCGGGCGGCCTTTCACCCGTTTCCACACATAAACGCCATAGCCAGAAAGGCCATAAATCACGAACAAACCAAACAACACCAGTGGCGGATGCAGTGTGATGAAAGCAATGCCCAGGGCGATGGCCACGATCACGATGAAGGGCACCGAGCGCTTGAAGCTCACGTCCTTGAAGCTGTAGAACGGCACGTTGGTCACCATGGTGAGGCCGGCGTACAGCGCAAACGCAAACGCTGTCCATTGCAGCCATTCGCCTTCGCGCGCGCCCTTGAAGCCCAAGTCATCCATCAGCCAGATGAAGCCCATCACCAGTGCGGCAGCGGCGGGGCTCGGCAGGCCCTGGAAGAAGCGTTTGTCGACCACGGCCAGGTTGGTGTTGAAACGCGCCAGGCGCAGCGCAGCGCAAGAGCAATAGACGAAGGCAGCAATCCAACCCAGCTTGCCCAGGCCCTTGAGCGCCCATTCATAAATGATCAGCGCCGGTGCAGCACCGAACGACACCATGTCAGACAGGCTGTCCATCTGCTCGCCGAAGGTGCTTTGTGTGTTTGTCATGCGCGCCACACGGCCATCCAGGCTGTCGAGCACCATGGCGCAGAAGATACCGATCGCCGACTGCTCGAAGCGGCCGTTCATGGCCATCACGATCGCGTAGAAACCACCGAACAATGCCGCCAACGTGAACAGGTTGGGCAGGATGTAGATGCCCTTGCGGCGCGGGCGCTGAGGCGCGTCGTCAGAGTCTGCCAGCGCTTGTTCACCGTCGTGCGTCACGTTCATGAACCTTTGGTTTGAAGGGGTCGGGCCGGGAAGGATACCCCAGCCATCAACAAAAAAGCCGCAAGGTTTCCCCTGCGGCTTATGGTCTTCGGCCAGGTCGAAGATCAGTTCTTCGACTGGTCGACCAAACGGTTCTTCTTGATCCAGGGCATCATGGCGCGCAGTTGCTCGCCCACCTGCTCAATGGGGTGCTCGGCCGTCAGACGACGACGCGACAGCAAGGT